>JALZUF010000186.1 GCA_023301785.1 Alphaproteobacteria bacterium
CGCCAAACAGTTCGCGGCCTTCTTCCAGAACCTTAGTGGCGTCTTTGCCAAGTTTAACTTGGCTTTTGGACACCTGCTGAATTAGCGTTTCGGCCATGTCCACAACCTCAACCAGATTTAGGTTGCCGGTCGCGGTCATTTGCGTCCATGCTGCCAGCGTTGGGGCCAGCGCCTCACGCACAACGTTTGCATCATTGGACACCATGAGGCTGTCCACAATTTGTTGACCGCTTTCCAGAACGGCACGATCATCAATTGCGACACTTGTTGCGCTCGTGTCTACGGTTTCTGTGGACGTGGACCCCATCAGGCAAAAACCCCATGCAGAAGCCCATCAGCATCTACACCATCAAGCGCAACATCGGCCCCGAACATACGCGCCCGAACCTTTAGATCACGCAAAGAATTGATGTGCATCCGCAACGGCTTTCCCATCACCTGTGCGACCCCGAAAAACTGTTTCATCATCATCGCGCCAAACATCGGAACGAATGACTTTGCGAAATATATTGCTACCATGTCGCCTTGATCGACGCCGAAAACAGCATAACCAATAGGCGAACCGTCCGCGCCTTCGACGGTCAGCGATAGCGTGTCTGTGCGGGTGGACATTTCCCCCGCCCCGTCCGCCTCTGTCGGCTCCATCGCTTCCAAAAAGTGATCTGGCAGCGGCGTTTCTGTAATGCGAATTTTGCTGATCATTTCTTGATTGCCTCCATGATGAATTTTGCACCGACCGCGACCGCGAGACCGATTGCAACCTGTTGGATAATTTTCTGCGTTCCGGTCAGCGGCTTTGGACCGAATGACACGTCTCCGAAATTTGTTTCCTGTATCAGTTCGTGCAGGTCTGAACCTGTCGACGACGAAGGGGCGAGTGTCGGGGCGATGTTAAAAGGCGTTGGGGCTGTCATGTCTTCACCGCATCAAAAAAATTAGGGCCACGGCAACCGCCGCGCCAGCATAGTAAAGCTGCAAGTTGTCGCCGCGCTCTACCTTGAACCGTTCCAGAAAATCGGCCGTTTCGCGTTCATCACGCGCCGCCCTTAATTCATCCAGCGCCGTTGCGCCCCGCGCATAGCTTTCCGTAGCATCCGCGCCTTGGTCCACTACGTTGCCGATACTGCCAACGGTAGACGCCAGCCCATCAAGAAACCCGATTGCCCCGTCGAACCCACTGCGGCTGTCGAGGTAGTCACCCGTTTGTGTCGTTGGTCCTGCTACAAAATCCATTTCCGGCCCTTTCGTGTAATTTGTGGACGCGGGCAGATTGCCGCCCGCGCCTGTTTCAACTCGCCAGATCAGCGAATTTTTTCGTAGAGGTCCGCATTGGTCACAACAAATTCAACCGGCGTTGTTGCGGCGGTGCAGGTAACTTCCAGCTTGAAACGCGCCCCACGATTTCGCTCTGACTTGCGGTCAAGGCCAGCCACGGAACGCGGGTCGCGCTCTGCGTGAATGTCCAGCAACCAATTGCCATTTAGTTCTTCGGGGTTTTTGCCATTCGAGATCAAAAAGCCCTCGTATGCCGCACGGTCCATATCGTAGAGAACGTCGCCGTCAATTTCCAACATGACGCGACTAATGCCTTCCGCAACGATCATCAGTTCGCAAAGATCGTCACCAACTGGCAAGTCGTAGTAGGTGTGTGTACCAGTGCCTACGAATGTCGTGTTTAGACGCTCGTTTCCGAATGTGAAGCCAATCGGTTTCACGCGGTCAACCGTGTAGGGCATGACCACCAATTCCATGGTGTCTTCGTCAAACGCTTCTTTCAGTTCCGCCTCAAAGGCCAGCGACCGCAATCCCTTTGTGCCAAGCGAGAAAGCATCTGTCAGCGTCGGGCTTTGGTAAGTAAATTCGCCCGGAAAGGCGAAGCCTGCGTAGACCGGCCCAAAGCTGATACCTTTGAAGTTGTTGCGCATGTTCAATTCGGACTGTGTACGCCACTGCAACCGCTTTCCGTTCGGCACAATTTGAACAGTCTTCAGGTAATCATGAAGGCTTTGAACGCGAATGTAGTGGATGCCGTCATACTCGATAGTTTGACCGGCGATTTCTGCGTCAACCTTGATTGCCCAAGTGATCGCCCGATAGGTGGCGTCGCCAACCTCAAGGTTGAACGTCGCGAAGCCCGAACGGTTGCCGCGTGTTGCGTCCACATAATCGGGGTCCAGACGTGTAAGCCCAGTTAAGCGTAGGTCTTTGGCATCTGCAATTTTTGGGCGAGCGGTGCGGATGTTGCTGCTGCGACCCGCTCGCCGCGTGTTTTTTGTGGCTGTCGCCGCCGTTGTCGCTGTGGACATTTTTTCTACTCCTTAGCAGTTGTTTTTGTGGATTGCGCGGCGGCTTATTTAAGCAGATCGCCTACGGGCGTCTTGTTCATCGCGACTTCGACCAGCACCACGCCAAGCGCTGCATAGATCATCATTTTCATTGGCATTTTCATGGGTCGTTTCCTTCGTTTGGTTGTAAAATTTATGACAAAATCGTCTCGCAAGCATTGTCGCCACGGTTGATTGCTGTAAATCGCAAATAATCCCTATTTATATGGAAAAATACGCGACAATGCTTGATACGAAAAGACGTAACTGTTAAGTTATTTACAACCTAAACGGCAAGGAAATTGGTTTAAAATGGCTGAAATTGGCATGTTACGAATTGCCCGTAATGAGGGCGGTTTTTCGTGGAAAACAATTGCGGGAAATGCAGGTGTTACCTATGACACCCTGCTGCTGTGGCGTCGCGGTAATCACATTGTCCCAGAACACAAATGGAAAGCACTGGGCCGCGCGCTTGGCGTTGCTCCCGAAAAATTTGACCGAGAATTGTATCTAAATCAGTTCGCAGACCTCAAAAATAGCGCCGTACAGGGCGATAATGCGCAACAGGCACCCAATCCCGCCAAAGCGCCAGCAAGCCCACCAGAGCGGCCAAAAACAGCACCTATCGCAGTACTGCAATCGTCTGACGGGTGGTTTGATGATGCAGGGCCAGCGCCCACACTCGAACCCAATCCCAACACAATCACCGAACCAACAGGCGGTTTCTGGTCTACCCTTTTTGCAGAGGAAACCGGCAATGAATGACCAGCTCGAAGGCTACATGGCGACGGTCCCGAGCAGTGGCGAACCGCACGAAATTCCGATGGATTTGCTCGCGGTTACTGTGGTGGAATTTAAGCACAGGCCAACCGAAAACAGCGACATTCTGGCCCCTGTTGTCGAGGTCATAGCGCTAGGCGACTTTTCGGCCCAATGGGGCATGATGCACGATATGATGGGCGGTATGGTTCAAATGCGGACAGGCCACCCCTGCCCCCTTGGCGATCAGGCGCGATCTGAGGGCGGCAAGATTGCTTGTGAGGCAGCATATGCGCTCATTGAGAGCAGTCCCGTGCTTTCCAAGCTGATACTTTCGCCAAATTCCAGCTTTTTCGGCCAACTTACGGCGGTCGGGATGCACGGATTTACGTGCATCCAAGTCGTCAAGGCTAGCAGGAACGGCGAAACAGCCGTCCACGAATTTGAGGGGGACGCGGCATGAGTGAAACAATCAACACAACGGGCGTTACATGCATTTGGGGCGGTCGCAATTCCGGTAAAACGACACTGGCGAAAAGGCTGATAATGCCGCAAGTCAAGGGCCAGCGGATCGTTGTTATTGATCCACTGGCGAACCCCGACGAAGGCCACGCGACGGCGCAATCATTTGCCCAATCGTTATATGCCGGTGAACGCCTTTTGACCTTGTGCAACGGCAACGCATCGGAAGCGATACCCGCAATCTATGCCGCGTGGGCGCACTCGTCGAAAGACAACCCGATTTACATCATTTGCGACGAAGCCCCCGCCTACATGAAAACGGACACGCCGCACCTAAACCGCATCATGTTTCAGGGGCGGCACCGCGCCTTTGGAATGGCGATCCTTGGCCAAAAGCCTACGGCGGTATCGGCAAACATTCGGTCACAAGCTGAGTTAACTTTTTGGATGCGCCTGACCGACTTTAACGATGTGGACACCGCGTCGAAAATGATTGGCCCACGCGCCAAAGAATTGGCCGGATTTAGTGCCGGTCAATACATCTCCCACTGAAAGGAAAACGATGAAACGTACCATTTTAAAGACTGATAACTATCCAGATTGCCCCTATACTGGCAAGGTTTTTGCATCGCCTGACAGTGTGCCGATGGACTATTGGTTATGGGGTAACTTCACCCCTGACGAATTGAAGTCAAAAGGTGACGGCAAAGTAATGATCGACACGAAGTCTATGGATGCCTTGCAAGCCTTGCGCGACAACTGGGGCCAGCCGTTGCACCTAACATCTGCTTTTCGCAGCGCGGCGCATAATCGCCGCGTTGGCGGTGTGCGGAATAGTATGCACGTTCTGGCCCGAGCATATGACATCAACGTAAGCGGCTGGACACAGACAGAACGTCGGACATTCGAGCGCATGGCCATTGCATGTGGCTTCACAGGCTTCGGGTTCTATAAAAACCAGCAGTTTATTCATATCGACACTGGACGCCGCCGCGAATGGGGCCAGCGTTGGTAAAAGTTGCCTCGCAGGGGCTTCCCCCCTCCCCTGCCCCACTCAACCCCCGGTGTTAATTCATCGGGGGTATTTTTGTGGATTCACCGTCTGTTCGCCTACCGTTCCCGATCTGTTAATTACTGAAGCAGTTTCACTTTTGCAATTTAGACCAGGGCATACTTGCAAAAGTGAAATTAGACCGAGGTGAATTTCAGGACCTCCACGCCTTCGTGTATCCTTGACGCACACCCTTTTCGATTAGAGCCGATCTGTTCGCCCTGATATACCGGGACAGCCAAGCAGGTGTTACGCCCAATTCGCTCGCGGCAACAAAGTTGTAGTTCCAGCCGTTCTTTTTGAGCGCATTAGCGACCGTCTTCAAAATATCCTGTTCGGCGTTCTTCTTAATCTCGTCAATCGTTTTACTCATAATTCGTTCCTTTCTGTCTTTCGTTTGCAGCGTTGCTTTCAAATCCGCAACCTCGCGCTTGAGCGCCCAAATTCTCAACACGTCTCTCCATTCTCAGCGGCGCGAAGCGCCTCCCTTTCTGCCGCCCTAGCTCTGTCCAAATAGGTTGGGTAATGTTCCTTACCGTCCCACGGGCGCACGGTCTGACCAACTGCGTTGGTCTGATCGTCTGGGCAGACGCCCCCGGCGTCGTCAGGCCCAGACCCGCGACTAGCGGGGTCGCTTCCCCCTTCTTGCTTAAAAGCTTTTCTATCTTGTTGGGATGCCAAATTGGCACCGTAAGTGGACAAAATGGCACGGTAAGTGGACAAATTGGCACCGTAAGTCTCACGGTGTTCTTTTAACCATGCCATTTTGGCACCGTTCTTTTGGCTGCCCTGCGGCGCTCGCGGTTTGGCCCATGCGGCCATTCCAAATTTGTATACCGTCGAGCATCCGTGGCCCCCTGTGGCGTATGCTAACGCCTCAATAATGCCGGCATCCTCAAGCGTCCTCAGGTGTCGCTTTACGGTTCGCAATCCCTGCCCCCCCAGAATTGAAAGCGTCTCTTTATTTGGGTATGCCTGTCCGGTTTCAGCGTTGCAGTGCCTCACAAGGCATTTCAGCACCGACAGAGGGCCAAATTTAAGGCCCACAATCTCTGCGCTCTCAATCACCGCGTTTTGATATTTGAAGCCATACGGCAGGGGCTTGCGTTCAGTCATCAGCTTGCCCCAGATCGAGAACGCCTTGTTCTAGGCTACCGGCATCGCGCATGTTCTTGATATGCAGATAAACAGACGCCCGACCCCTACCCAACCTCTGGGCGATCTCGGTCGCGCTTTGGCCTACTTCTAGGCGTATTCTGATTTGATCGTCTTCGGCCTGTGTCCACGCTTTTCCGCGTGTATTCTTAGGTACGGTTTTCCCTACCATGGTTCTGCTTCCCTCTAGCAAAACCGCCTTGATTTGTGGATTATTAGCCTCTAGATATAGTCTCCGAGCCGTTAAGGTTCTTGCCCCCGGTCCCGGTTGTTTTTTTTGCAAATAAGTCCACCCTGCCGGGGGCTAACTTACTCAAAAAAGCCATATTTTACATATGCTTAAACTGACATAATCCTCATTATCGGACTGTAATCCACCAGCGGTTGTGGTTTTTTTTGCAAGGACACTTGTAGACGGCACAATATATAGCTGTCAACGCCAAACCGTCCACAAATCTACCGCCTCTTGATCCCAAACAGCCCCGCGCCCATCAGGATCATCGTTTGCGGCGCGAAGTCACCGGACAAGATAACGGCAACCTCTGTTGCAATCGACGCGCCTTGCGTCTGGTCAATCGCGGCGAAAACGCCCGTCACTATCAACGCCGTTCCCGCCGACATTGCCGCCCATGTCAAAGGTTGTGCCGCGTTCATGGCGTCACACGATGATATACGTGATCTTCCAAAGCCTTCACGCGGTCTGTCAAACCTGTCGTTGTGGCGGTCAGCGACCCAATGCGGAACCAAATTCCGCCGATTCCGCCTATGGCAATCAGGCCAAGCGCAATTTGCACGATTTCTGCATTTTCGATCACTTGAGAACGCCGCCAGATTGCAGGGCGCGGTAGCTGACATATAGGCCACCAGCCACAACAGCCCATTTAGTCAGGTCGGTTAGGCTATCAGCCGCCTCGCCTGTTTCATTTGCGACAACGGCAGCGGTTCCACCGCCAGCCAAGGCAAGGGCAACCCAGCCGATGATTGGGATAGGCATCAGGACACCCCCTTAAAGATCACAAAGGCCAGCGCTAGAGCGGCCAGCGCACCTACGGGCGT
>JALZUF010000187.1 GCA_023301785.1 Alphaproteobacteria bacterium
ACTTTTTCTGGCCCCTGTGGCATAGATGGCTCGCTTAACGGTTTTACTGTTTCTTTATTCACGGCAACACAACAAAAAGAAGATTCACGTAAAAATAGACAAATAACAGTTGTTCAAATTTCATTGCCAAAACCATTTTTAGATTCTCTAGCGGCAGGAACGGCGGAAATGTTACCGTTTTTAAACAGCCTGAACTTACTAACGCCTCATGCGATTGATAGTGATAAATTTGATGCCCAAAAAGGTCATGTCTTTACGCGCAACAAAAAAGCGATTGATGTTTACTTAACGGAAGAGCGCATAGTGGTGCTGAACAATCTTCTGCGTCTGGCGAACTCTGATAACCTTGTCATCTTAAGCGAAGAAGAGGGAGTGTTTCGTTTTGAAACATCCAACCCGCTTACCGATGAAGGTAAACTTGAGAAGCTCATTGATAAACTTATGATGAACGCGACTAAGCTTCAACCATCAGCGGCAGAAATCAAAAAGTTTGAAAAACTTTATACCAAAAAATCTAAAGACCAGCCCGAAGATTAATTTTTTGTATAAGTCACACTAAGGGGGGCGTAAGTTTCACCATCAAACGTGACATCTTTTTCAGAAATATTAAAGACACACAATAACTTTTCATTATCATTGTAACGATCAAAAACAATTAATGTTTTCGGTGCATCTTCATAAAATTTTATATCACCTGTTTGCAGTAAATCTTGCGTTTTGCGCCAATGAATAAATTCACGCGTCTGGTGCAATACAGAGTTTTCCTCAGCATCTTGAATGTTCACGGCACGCACCTGATGATCTTCAGGAATAGGAAGCCATGTTTCTATTTCCTGATTGTTATTGAGGCTAAAGCCCGCAGCAGGGGCATCTTTGTTCCATGGCATTGGTGTACGGCAACCGTCACGTCCTTGCCATTCTGGCCACATAAACTTGCCCCATGGGTCTTGGATTTGTTCATACGGAATGCTGGCTTCGGGTAAACCTAACTCGTCTCCTTGATATAAAAACGGCGTCCCACGAAGGGATAGCAAAAGCTTATTTAGCAATACAGCAAAGCTTTCTTTATCTTGAACACCTTTACCCCAACGTGTGGCAACACGCACTACATCATGGTTTGTAAACGCCCAACTTGGCCAGCATGTAGTACTGTGCTTCGCAAGTTCCTTAAATGGCATATAAATTTTTTCAGGTGTTAACTCACTCTCACTTGTGCCGGCAATAAAATGTGTGTTGTAAGTCGTATGTAACGCATCGCCATCTTGGGTGTATTCAACGGACAGTTTGTAAGGGTCATCATCCCCAATTTCACCCAACGTCATTTTGTCTCCATACTTGTCCATCAATTTACGAAGCTTGCGTAAGAATTCTAAGTTTTCTGGACGAGATTTATCGTATACGTGTTGTTGCATCGTATAAGGAATGACCGTGTCAATCTGAAGTCCCGTTGAAATTTTACTGTGATCGCGCGGAGGGTTATCTCTTAGCTCTTGGTCATGAAAATAATGATTGGCTGTATCTAGGCGGAAACCATCAATGTTGCGCTCTAACCAATATTCACATTCACTTAACATCTGTTTTTGAACAGCTTCGTTATGAAAGTTCAAATCAGGTTGTTCTTTTAAAAAGCTATGAAAATAATACTGACCGCGCTTTGTATCAAATGTCCAAGCAGGGCCACCAAAGATGGACTGCCAGTTATTCGGTGGTGAACCATCCGGTTTAGGGTCTGCCCAAACATACCAGTCTGCTTTACGATTGTCGCTACTGAGACGGCTTTCAGAAAACCATGGATGCTCAATCGATGTATGCGATATCACCATGTCAACGATAACCTTAAGGTCTAATTCATGCGCACGTTTGAGAAGCGCATCAAAATCCTCGTTACTACCAAACAGGGGATCAATCTTACGATAATCAGAAACGTCATAGCCAAAATCTTTCATCGGGCTTTCAAAGCAAGGCGAAATCCAAACGCCATCAACACCCAATTCAGACACATAATTCAAACGATCCGTGATACCCGCAATATCGCCGATACCATCGCCATTCTTATCCATATATGAACGTGGATAGATTTGATAAAAAACACCTTTTTTCCACCATGGGAATTCAGTTTCAGACATAAATAGTTCCTTTCATATAAAGCGCCGCCTGACCTGTAATAAACGTACGATCATCTTGTAACGTTAGTTCCAAATCACCACCTCGTAAAGAGACCTGACGCGCGTTCATAGTAGTTTTGTTCAACTTTTTTGCCCAAATGGGTGCCAGCATACAATGCGCTGCGCCCGTGACAGGGTCCTCGTCGATTCCGATTTGCGGCGCATAGTAACGCGATACGAAATCACAATTTTCAAAATGATCATTATTGGGTGCTGTAATGATTAAACCTTCGGGGTTTAAATTGCTGATCACAGATAAATCAGGTTTGTTATTTATAATAAAATCAGGATCATCATACATTGCAACCCATAGCTTTTCACCCTTATGTAGTTCTAAGCAAGGCTGCCCAATCGCTTTTTCTATACGCGCATCTGCATCAGCCAGTGTGGTCGATAAAATAGGGAAGTTTAATGTGAGTTTATCTTCACTTTTTGTCACCGTTAAATCCCCAGAGAGACTTTGAAATGTAAGCTGTTCTTTATCGTAACCAAGCTCATTGTATATAACCCACGATGTGGCTAACGTTGCGTGACCGCACAAATCCATTTCAACGGTTGGTGTAAACCATCGCAAATGAAATCCATCTGTCGTCGGAATAAAAAATGCTGTTTCGGCTAAGTTATTTTCTAAAGCAATTTTTTGTAATGTCTCATCTGGAAGCCATTCAGACAAAGGTACAACGGCGGCAGAGTTACCTTGGAATACTTTATCTGTAAACGCATCAACTTGGTAAATTGGGTATTCCATTTTCGTCGTCCTTTATGTTTGTTTTGGCCTTATATAAACAAAGTGGCGCTTAAATAAATAAGCGCCACTTTAAAATTAATTTGTTTAGACGTTAATTATTCAGCGGCTTGTGCTTTTGCATCAGCATCGGCGGCAACTTGTAATTTAACAATCTTATCTGGATTTTTCGGTGGTTCGCCAAGTTTGATATCATCAACGTGGTCCATACCTTCAACAACTTGACCCCATACAGTGTATTGGTTGTTTAAGAAGCTACAATCATCAAAGCAAATAAACCACTGTGAGTTTGCAGAGTTTGGAGATGCTGAACGTGCGGCGCCAATAGTACCGCGACCAAAGTTATAGTCATTAAATTCTGCTTCTAGGTCTGGAAGTTCTGATCCACCAGTACCAGTGCCTGTTGGGTCACCAGTTTGTGCCATGAAACCATCAATCACACGATGCCATACGATGCCATCATAAAAGCCGTCTCTGGCTAGCTTCTTGATACGCTCAACATGCTTTGGTGCAATATCTGGCATAAGTTTGATTTTAACTTGGCCATCTTTAAGGTCCAGTAACAACGTATTTTCTGGATCCAGTTCTGCGGCTTTCGTTTCAGTGTTCGCAACAGCGGTCATAATGAGTAAGCTCCCTAATAAAAGTGTAAGTGTTCTAAGCATTCTATAATCCTTAATTGATGTAAATGAAAGTCAAAAATGCCATTGAATAAGGGCTTTTACAAGGCGCAAATGTCCAGATTTTGTGTTTATTCATAAGGAATAGGGCGCGACAGGGTAGTTTAAGGGCGCTTTATTCAGCCGCTAAAACAAGTATTTCTTCGTTATGAGCATCAATACGATCTTTGATTTCACAGATACAAGTGCCACAACATGGCTTTTCACCACCGGTGCAGGCAGAATAGATAGCAGATGTCTTTTTCTTCACAGAATCGTCTTTCAACGCGCCATCAAGGTCTTTGTCCGTAAAAGGATTGCACATACATATATACATCTTATAGCTCTCCAATAGATTGCGCGCTTAAGCACTTCAAGTTGTGAATGAGAATGATTCTCTTTATTTTTTGAAGTTACTGCAAATGCGAATAACTCGCAAGTAGAAAATATCAATTATTGGAAATAATGTTGTAGCGCTTAGAAATTACACTGTTTACGTTCGGCTAGATACTCTAGCTCATCAAGGTGGATTTGTTGTAAATCCGCTTGAGAAACAGCAGTACGTTTTTGATGGCTAAAAATCGTTCTGCCAATACTGTAAATACCGCCAACATAGGGAACGCCAGCCATGCCAGCACCCGTTACGGCAACATCAGC
>JALZUF010000188.1 GCA_023301785.1 Alphaproteobacteria bacterium
CCATAGCCAATGTACTTTTGGTTCGCCTTATACCCACCAAAATAGAGAAATAAACTCAGTAAAATGAGCGGGAGACCTATCCAGTCCTGAGTCACCTTCACGCCCTTAAAGTTATCGCGCGAAACCCACAGTAATCCCACAACAATGAGAGGAACAGCATACCCAAACATCCATTCCCCGTCTTCCATCTTAAAGCCCAGCTTCATCTGCTGCCAGATTGTGAAGCGGGCATTCCCATACCCTGTCGAATAAGGCTGATAAAACATTAGGTAAAAAGCGCTTGCCAGCGTAATAGCGACTGCCACCCAATTTTGTATATTTTTATTCATCGTCATAATTACCAATTCAATAAGGAATCTTTCATTCTCTGCATGAAGGCCTCTTTAGTAAAGCTCTTTTCATAACGCTTCTGGGCATTTGTAGCAAGAACTGATCTAGACGTTTGCCCCCCAATATAAAGAGCCATTTTTTCCGCCAACGCTTCTGGGTCTTCAGGTGGAATCAAATCGCCAGAATTCCCATCCTCAACTAATTCCGGAATCCCTCGCCAATCCGTAGTAATCACAGGGAGCCCCATTCCCATCGCTTCGATAATCACTAAAGGTTGGTTCTCTGATTCGTAATAGGAGGGAAATAAGAACGTATCAGCATCAGCATAAGCCTGCCACTTACTTTCCCCCACCTGGCGGCCTAGAAAACGTACATACGGCGATAAGTCGTGCTCTGCGATATAAGCGTTCCAATACTCTTTTTCAGACTCAATCGCCCACTCCCCTACGAAATCAACCTGCCATTCCTCGGTTAGACCTTGAGCCTTTAGCGCCTGCACAGCCTCCAGAATCACACCCACGCCTTTAGTCGCTCGGAGGCTTCCTAAGTAAAGAAACCGCAGCCCTTCGCTGCTTTTTTTCTGCATTCCTTGCTCTACCGCTAATCCGTTAGGAACAATAACCAATTCCGTTTTAGAGTAACACGGCACCTTTACCGCTTTCGTCAATGCCAGGGCGCGGGTAACGCCTGAATAGGCCACCTTACCGAATAGGCTAGCGACACGATTCGATGCAAACCATTGCGGCAAGCCTCCAGAGTGATAGTGGACCACTTGCCTACTAAACAAGCGTCCTATAATTCCTAAAAGAATAACATCCTTAAACAGAGGAACCCAATTAGCACTCCCTGCGCAGTAATAGAGAATCGGATCTTTTGCCCTATTCTGCCACCAAAAAGAAAGCATCCCAACGACTCCTTGCCAAAGCACCTGAAACTTTTTCAACTTTAGGCCACCTACAGACTCCAGATCTTCGCTGAACGGCAAATTCAGACAAGTCACCTCAGACTCCGGGTATTCGCCCTCAAAGACCATCTCCGTCACCACCGCTTGGCCGTGGTAAGGAGGGGGAACGGAACCCACTAATAATAGCTGTTTCATGAAGTTTTATTGAATGATTCCACCGCCCTTTCAGCAAAGGACTCAGGGGAATACAATCTAACCAAAGACTCCGTTCTCTCTTTGGAGACACGGTTATACCCTCGCTTTTCCCCCTGCTGTAATGCTTTAACGAACGCCACTTCATCTAGAGGATCAATTACCCAGCCATCTTCGTCAGACTCACACAGATCGGCACTCGCCCCATTGTATTTAGAAAACACCTGAGGCAGTCCAAAAACGCTACCCTCTAATGTCGCCAGCGGCCAATTGTCGTCTAATGTAGGAAGGACAAAAATATCAGCTACAGTGTAATATTTAGGCAGGTCAGATTGTTGCACAAACCCTGTACAAACGATATTTAAATACCCCGATAAGGACGACAGAGCCTCAATTTCATCTTGGTACTCCCCTCCTCCTACAAATAGGAAAGTCACATCAGAGTCCAGTCCCTTAACGAACCCCTTAATTGCGGCGATATACTCCCGCATTCCCTTACGTCCTGATAGGCTTCCTGAATATAGGAAACAAACCCCCTTCAAGCCTAGCTCTTCCCGCATTGCATCACGGGTTGGTAAATTTGTGATGTAGGATTGATAAAAGCCATTGGTGTCCACGCCCGTCATATGCTCCTGGATATTGTGGCTCCCTCCTAGAGTACGCACGTAATTGGCAGACTCTTTGCCATTCACCCAATAGCCCGAAAAGCGCTTAACCATCAAACGGCGGAGAAGTCTTTTGATAAAAGAAACTTCCTTTTCTGTATGCAAGGTTCCCTCCCACCACAACAAGACGGGAACCCTCTTGAGCGCCCCGTAAACGAGAGCTAGGATACTACGAGCGCCGAACTCTAAAGACACAATATACTCGGGAGCATTTCGTTGTAGCTCTTTATAAGCCCCTCCTCCCCAGTGAATACTACGTGTTTCAGTATATTCTAAATCCTCCCTAGTGCGCTTATATTCGATCCCTTTCTCTCCTAATATATGGTGACGATAGCCTAGGGAATCTAAATCTACTTTCCAATTGCGACCAGGTTCACTCAGAACATTAAAACACACATCTAAATCCACTTTTTTGGCAATCGCTGCAAAAAATGGATTTCTATACGGAGCGACCATATTAGTTAAAATTTGAACCTTCATAGTTAGTAACAAGTTTATTATTTTTTGGCAAAGCCCACAGTCGTATTGATCACAGCCGCTCGACGACCTAATAAGCGGGTCAAGAGCTTATCTAAGAGCACTCGTTTTTTTTGATCTTTAGATCTAGGGTAGATCAGCGTCTTACGGACAGGTTGCTCTAAGAGCCCCTCTAATTTCCCAGCCAACAAGGAGTAGCTCTGTGGTTGGAGCAGTTCACTCAAGGGTAAAGTCATTTCCGCTTTTT
>JALZUF010000189.1 GCA_023301785.1 Alphaproteobacteria bacterium
CATCAGGCCACAACAACGTGGCGCGGCGATGAAGAAATTAAAAAATATAGCTATAATAAAGACGGCTCGTTTAAGTCATACGTCATTACAGATGATGAGAATGATGGAAAAGTAAAAAAAGTCGCAGCCGAATTGACGCAAAATACCAGTGATGTTCTTACGGCGACGTTAAATGTCATGCAATCCATGGCGACCAATAGTAAATGTGAAGGCAGTGAAGAGGTCTTTGACGGTAAGCGTCGCTTTAAGATGATTTTTAAAGAAAAGAAGGCAGTGAAATTAGAAGATTCTCGCTGGAATGCTTATGCGGGTGATGCCGTTGAATGTACGGTGGAAGTGAAGCCTGTTGCAGGTAAATGGCATGAAAAGCCACGCGGCTGGATGTCTATTCAAGAACAAGGGCGCGATCAAGGCACAATGCCGACAGTCTGGTTTGCGAATATTAAAGAGGGTGAGCCTGCGGTCCCTGTAAAAGTACGTGTGAAAACGTCTTATGGCACATTGTTCATGCACATGACAAAGTATACAGCACAAGGTAAGAGCCTAAAGATTGAAAAATAAAAAGCGTTTATATGTCATGGTCTGCAACATGTTGTGACTTGTTTTAACCCCTAATTTTATTACATTAATCTTATGACACAAAGCACCCCCTTAGCGGTTATTATTCTAGCGGCAGGCAAAGGCAGCCGCATGAAATCAAACATGCCCAAAGTGATGCATAAAATCGCTGGTCGTCCAATGCTAGGATGGCTTATTGAATCATGTGAGGCTTTAAACCCTGAAAAATTAATTGTCGTAACGGCGCCGCATATGGATGATGTGGTTGACGCTGTATCACCGCATCATGTGGTGTTTCAAAAAGAACAACGCGGAACGGGCGACGCCGTAAAGCCAGCGTTGGAAGAGTTAAAAGGTTTTAAAGGTCGTGTCCTTATTCTTCTGGGTGATGAGCCTTTCATTAACTTAGAAGTTGTTAAGGATATGATTGCCTATGATGGCATTTCGGCAATGGCGGTAAGTTTAGATGATCCAACTGGAATGGGTCGTATTCATTTAGATGAACAGAACTTTTTAAAGTACGTTGTTGAAGAAGCGGACTGTACAGATGAACAACGTCAAATAAAATTATGCGGTACGGGCAATTACTGTGTGCCTGCTGAAAAACTAGAAAGTTGGCTCAATCAACTTGATACAGATAATGCACAAGGCGAATATTACCTAACTGATATTCCTAAGATTGCCGCAAAAGAAGATATTAAAACTAAAGTATTTGAAGTGCCAATAGTGAATGGTTGGGGGATTAACAACCGTTTTCAACTCGCTGAACATGAAGTGTACGCGCAAGAAATATTGCGTAAAGATGCCATGATGGGCGGAGTAACATTTGTCGATCCAAACAGTGTGACTTTGTCTTGGGATACAGAGTTTGGTCAAGATATCCTGATTGAGCGCAATGTTTATATTGGTCCGTGGACATCTATTGAAGATAACGTCACGATCCATGCTTTTTCTTATATTGAAGGCGCTATTCTTGAAGATGGTGCGGAAGTTGGCCCTTACGCGCGTATACGTCCAAAATCAATTATTGGAGCGGGCGCAGTAGTCGGTAATTTTATCGAAGTTAATCGCTCTCATGTAAAACCTGGCGCAAAAGCCAAGCACGTTTCCTATTTAGGGGATGCAGAAATTGGTGAGAACACCAATATTGGCGCGGGAACAATCATTGCCAATTATGATGGATTTTTCAAACATAACACCAGTATTGGTAAAAATGTTTTTGTTGGGTCAAACTCTACGATTATTGCTCCTGTGAAGATTGGTGATGGCGCGATCATTGCGGCGGGTTCAAACGTTAATAAAAATATCACAGAAAATGCGATGGCGATTGGCCGTTCACGCCAAGAAAATCACGCTGGATGGGCGACGCAATATCGCTACATTAAAAAAGAGCAAAAGAAACGCGAAGAAGACGACGATTAGGAGAACTTGATCTATGTGCGGTATCATCGGAATAATCGGCAGTAACGACGCATCACCTCAGCTTTTAGAAGGGTTACAACGCTTAGAATATCGTGGATATGACTCTGCGGGTATAGCAACATTGAGTAATGGTAAGATTGATCGCCGGCGCGCAGAAGGCAAACTCGTCAATCTAAAAAAACTTATAGAAAAAAATAATCTAAGCGGCAACATAGGCATTGGACACACAAGATGGGCAACACATGGTGGCCCTACAACCAACAATGCGCATCCACACGCCACTGAAAAAGTTGCTGTTGTTCATAATGGCATCATTGAAAACTACGCCGAATTAAAAAAAGAACTTCAGGAAGCGCAGTGCCGTTTCGAAACAGATACAGACACCGAAGTTATTGCGCATTTGCTCACTCATTATATCACCCAAGGAAAAACGCCCCAAGAAGCCGCAGATCAAACTTTTGCAAGGCTTGAGGGGGCTTATGCTTTAGCGCTTATTTTTGCGGGTGAAGATAATCTCATGATTGGCGTGCGTCAGGGAACGCCGCTGGCGGTTGGTTATGGCGATGATGAAATGTATCTAGGGTCTGACTCATATTCATTGGCGCACCTCACGCAAAAAATTACATTTTTAGAAGATGGTGATCGTGTTTCGATGACCAAAAATTCTGTTCGGATTTATACGGCTGATAACGATAATGTTGAACGCCCAATCCGCGTGACGGCGCAAAGTGGTGCGACAACAGGTAAGGGTGAATATGCCCATTTCATGTTGAAAGAAATATATGAACAACCTGCTGTGATTGGTGACACGCTTAATTCATTTATCAATCCGGCCACCAATGAAATAACGCTGCCGCATAATATATTAGAAGAAATTAATAAGGCACCGCGTATTACCTTAATCGCGTGCGGCACAGCGTTCTATGCTTGCCTTGTCGCAAAATATTGGCTTGAAACTATCGCGCGTATTCCATGCGAAGTAGATGTTGCGTCTGAATTTAGATACCGTGAAGCACCGATGCCAAAAGATGGTCTTTGTATCTTTATTTCACAAAGTGGTGAAACATTAGATACGTTAGAAGCGCTTAGATATTGTAAACGCCAAGATCAAAAAATCTTATCTATCGTGAATACAATCGAAAGTACGATAGAGCGTGAATCAGATATCGTTCTTCATACATTGGCGGGACCAGAAATTGCTGTGGCATCAACAAAGGCCACGACGTGTCAGTTAACAACACTTGCCTGCATTGCGTTTGCGATTGCACATAAAAACAAAAAAATCGATACCGCCAAAATGCAAGAAATGGGTGAGGCGCTTCGCCATATTCCTAAATTGGCGGCTGAAATTCTACAACATGATGATGTAATCAAAGATATCGCGAAGCAGGTCTATAAGTCGAATTACGTTTTATATATAGGACGTGGCAGTTTGTATCCTGTGGCACTAGAAGGCGCATTAAAGCTTAAAGAGATCTCTTACATCACGGCGGAAGGCTACGCCGCTGGTGAAATGAAACACGGCCCCATCGCGTTGATTGATGAGAATGTCCCTATTGTTGTGATTGCCCCTTCAAACGAGCCCTTATTTGATAAAACTCTTTCAAATGTAAAAGAAACAAATGCCCGTGGGGGTAAAATCTTATTGCTGTCGGATAAAGCTGGGGCTGAGAAAATGCAAGACATGACGAGCTGGTCTGTGACGTTGGGTGAGGTACATCCTTTTGTTGCACCCATTCTTTATATGTTGCCTGTTCAATTATTGGCGTATCATGTCGCCGTTGCCAAAGGAACCGATGTTGATCAACCGCGAAATCTTGCAAAGTCCGTTACGGTAGAATAGTCTGTTCCACATGAACAAAACACTCCCCCCCATTTACTGGTTTTGGATTCCCATTATATTTATGGTGTTTCAAATCTTTATCGAAATTTTTCTACCAGCAGATATTCTTTTTGCAATGCATAACGAGCATGGCACACACGAGGTCGCGCAAGGCATCGTCATGGCGGTTGCATTTTTCTATGCTCTTTATTGTTTCATGAAGTCAAATATTTCAACGCATATTCTTTATCGTTTTTGGTTTGGCTTGGCGGCGTTATGTTGTTTTTATGTAGCGGGAGAAGAAGTAAGCTGGGGTCAGCATCTATGGGATTGGGCGACACCAGAATTTTGGGCGCAAGTAAACGATCAACAAGAAACCAATCTACACAATGTGTCATCATGGTTTGATCAAAAACCAAGATTAATTTTAATTTTCGGTATCGTGGTTGGAACATTAATTTTAGCGCCAATGCAAAAGGCAGGTAAACTAAAACTACCTGAATTATTGCAGCCGTTATTGCCGTCTTTAAAATTAAAAATTGTGGCATTGCTTGTGATTATTCCACAGATCATAGAGAAAATATTTGAAAGCTTTGATATCATACTTTTCGCCCGTTTTAGCGAGGTTCAAGAGCTTTATATTTTCTATTTTGTATTATTATATCTCATTACTCTGAAAGATAAGCTTTTTATACACAAGAGCCATGCATAAATTTTGTTGCTATTTATGCATTTATGGTATCTACTAGGATTATATAAAATATAAAAAGTAGCGAAAAGCTACGAGTTGAACGGGGTACTACTAATATGTCAGACAAGCAAAAGCTTGAAGGTTTTTGGCCACCTAGAGGCTGGAAACAATTCGGGTTTATTAAAAAGCTTAGCGCGCAAGCGATCTTTAAAGATCCTGTTCTTGCCGTCATTACTGGCATGAATTATAAAATCGAAACTGTTCCTACCTATAATAACGAAAATTCAAAACGCTACGTATATCGCTTGTCGATCAAGGGGTGGGACTATTCGATTCAGAATGAAAGTCGTGAATATAATATTCTGTCTTTTGATTTTCAGGAACGCGTCAATAAGCTAAATTCTAAAAAATATTACATTTCTAATATTAAAATAAAATCTCGCCCTATACGCCTCACGCAACATAATGCACAGCGTGTTTGTGTCGCAGCAATTTTCTTAATTAAAAAAATTGAGGCAGGGCAAGTCGCAGATTTTAAGAAAATTTTAAGGCTATATAAGCTGTATCCAAGCCAGACAAACGCTTTTGCGGATAGACCAATGTATCCGTTAGATTCTAAAAATTGCGGTTTAGAGTTTTGTAATGAAAGTTTCGTAAAAGCCGACTAATAACTTAGTCTTTTTCGTCTTCATCATCGTCGTCGTCAAGATCATCTAAGTCATCATCTAGATCGTCGTCTAAATCATCAGGATCATCGTCGATCGTTAACGTCGCATCTTCATCATCGTCGTCGTCATTATCGTCGTCAACATCATCTAAGCTTACGATATCATCATCGGCATCAATATCTGCAACATCATCATCTTCGTCTTCTGCTTCAGGTGCTTTTGCTTCTGCTTCTTTTTTCGGCGCAACTTCTTCTGCGGCTGGACGGCCACGGCGACCTTTTACTTTAATTTCGCCTGTAAATTCAGTTTCACAAGAAGGGCAAATAATAGGACTTTTGTCCAAATCGTAAAAACGGGCTCCACAATTCATACAAATGCGTTTTAATCCTTTTGACATACAAGATGCTCCTCTTTGAAATAGTAAAATAATCTTAAGACAGTTAGTGCCTTATTTTTTCTCCCATGTCAAAACTATATTTATGTAGCCACTGCCTTTTTTATGACTAAAAATCAGATAAAAAGACGAAGCTGTTATAGATTTGTTAGCGCTTATCCTATAAAATCTTATCTTAGAATTTACAGTTTTATTTTCAATATCTTTCAAAAGGAAAATCTATGCAAACCCCTGTCGTTATATGCGGTTATAAACGCTCTCCCTTCACATTTGCCACTAAAGGGGCTTTGGCTAAGACCAGACCTGATGATATGGCGGCTAAGGTCATTCAGGCGCTTATCGCTGATACTGGCGCAAAGGCTGATGATATTGAAGATCTTCTTATGGGTTGTGCCTTCCCGGAGGCTGAGCAAGGCTTTAACCTCGGGAAGATTGTCGCGCAATTGGCTGGTTTGCCAGACAGTGTTGCGGGCGCAACCGTAAATCGCTTTTGTGGATCATCAATGACAACCGTTCAAATGGCGGCTGGGTATATTCAAATGGGCGCCGGTGAGCTGTTTGTTTGCGCTGGTGTAGAGAGCATGAGCCGCATCCCAATGGGGGGCTTTAACCCCATGCCAAATCCCGCAATGATGGATACATGCGCCGCGGCCTATATCGGTATGGGTGAAACGGCTGAGAATTTAGCCAAAAAATATAAGATAGACCGTAAAACCCAAGAGGACTTTGCGGTAAACTCACAAAACAAAGCCGCCGCTGCGCGCGCCGCTGGCCACTTTAAGGATGAAATCGTTGAAGTGAATGGCGTCTCCGAAGACGGTTGTATTCGCGAAGGCACAACCCAAGAGGCCTTAGCAGGCTTGAAGCTTGCCTTTGATGAGAATGGTACAGTAACCGCTGGAACGGCTTCCCCTTTAACAGATGGTGCCTCTGCCGTACTTATTGCTTCCGAAGAATACGCCAAGAAAAACGGTTTACCTATTATGGCACGAATTAAATCCGTTGCTGTTGCGGGTTGCGCGGCGGATATCATGGGCATTGGCCCTGTACCTGCCTCAAACAAAGCCTTGGAACGCGCAGGCGTCACAATCAAAGACATCGAAATCGCTGAACTAAATGAGGCATTTTCTGCGCAAAGCTTATCTGTCTTAGAAGAGCTAAAGCTTGATGTATCAAAAGTAAACTTAGACGGCGGTGCCATCGCCTTAGGTCACCCGCTGGGCGCATCAGGCGCACGTATCACAGGTAAGCTCGCCAGTCTTATGCAACGCGAAGGCAAAAAGCTTGGCCTTGCTACAATGTGCATCGGCGGCGGTCAAGGAACAGCCATCGTGTTGGAGAGTGTTGAATAGTGCAAGAAGACGACCTTCAAGCCATCAAACAACGTAATGTACGTGTTGAAGCAGACAAGGCATGGGAAACCTCATGGGCGCGAAGATTATCCATAGCAGTCCTAACCTACGTCATTGCGGCATTTTACATGAATTATGCTGGCTTGAGCTACCCATTATTGGGTGCGTTTGTTCCAAGTGGTGGTTATCTTCTTTCAACTTTATCTTTGCCATTGGTTAAAAACTTTTGGCTTCAAAATTTATATAAAAAACAGGATTAAAAAATGAGTGACATTAAAAAAGTAGCCGTTATTGGTGCAGGTCTGATGGGAAGCGGTATTGCGGCGCAAATTGCCAATGCTGGTGTGCCAGTTGTTCTGCTGGATATTGTGCCAAAAGATGCGGAAGACCGTAACGTCATAGCCAAGGGCGCGATTGCGAAGATGCTCAAGGCTGACCCTGCACCATTTATGTCCAAACGTAATGCGAAGTTGATTGAAGTTGGTAATCTGGAAGATGATTTAGACAAAATCAGCGATTGTGATTGGATCGTCGAGGTTGTGTTAGAAGATATAAAAATCAAACACGCCACGTTTGAGAAAATTCAAAAGCACCGCAAAAAAGGCTCGATTGTCACATCAAACACATCAACAATTCCGTTGGCGAAATTGGTCGAAGGGCAACCTAGCGATTTTGAAAAAGATTTTATGATCACGCACTTTTTCAACCCGCCGCGCTATATGCGCCTGCTTGAAATTATTAGCAGTGACAAAACCAATAAAGATGCCCTAAAAACAGTCACAGATTTCTGTGATGTTGAGCTGGGCAAAGGTGTTGTGCATTGTAAAGACACGCCTGGATTTATCGTTAACCGCCTCCTTGTTTTTTGGATGCAAACCGCGTTGAACGTGGCTGTGGAAGATAATGTTCCCTTGGAAGTGGCCGATGCTGTGATGGGTAAACCTATTGGTGTGCCTAAAACGGCTGTGTTTGGTTTGATTGACTTGGTTGGTGTGGATTTAATGCCCTACCTTGCCAATTCTATGCTTGCCAATCTTCCCAAAGATGACACGTACAGAGAAATATACAAAGACTACCCATTTGTGTCGCAAATGATTGAGGCGGGCTATACCGGCCGTAAAGGCAAAGGTGGTTTTTATCGCCTAAATCCTGATGCGCCAAAAGGTAGTAAAGAAAAACAAACACTGGATTTAAACCCAGATAAATTTGACGAGGCGCAATACCGTCCATCGAATAAAAAGAAATTGGTCTCCGTCAGTGCAGGTAAAAAAGGCCTTCGCGCCGTTGTTGAAACGGATGATGAAGGTGGCACGTACGCATGGAAAGTTCTAAGCCAGACGTTGGCTTACGCGGCCAGCCTTGTGCCACAAATTGCGGATGATATAGCGTCGGTTGATGAAGCCATGCGCTTAGGTACAAATTGGAAAAAAGGCCCGTTCGAGATGATTGATCAGCTCGGCCCGAAGTGGTTCGCAGATAAGCTGAAAGAAGAAGGCATGGCTGTGCCGCCATTATTGGATGCTGTTGGTGAGGGCACGTTCTACAAAGTTGATAATGGTAAACTGCAGGCATTTGGTACAGACGGTAAATATCATGAAGTCAAACGTGCCAAAGGCGTACTTCTTTTACGTGATATCAAGCTCAATGCTGATCCTGTGATCAAAACCGCAAGTGCGTCTGTTTGGGATGTCGGCGATGGTGTTTTATGTGTTGAGTTCACTGGTAAAATGAATGCCCTAGATGAGGAAGTCTTTAATGCTTACCACCAAGCCATTAAATTAATCGGTGATGGCTCAGGCGAATACAAAGCTATGGTTATTTATAATGAGGGCTCACATTTCTCTGCAGGTGCAAATTTAGGATTGGCAATTTTTGCGATGAATATTGCGATGTGGCCACAAATTGAGAGCCTCGTTTCTGGTGGTCAAAAAGTATATAAAGCTTTGAAATACGCACCATTCCCTGTTGTGTCTGCACCAAGCGGTATGGCATTGGGCGGTGGTTGTGAAATTCTACTCCACTCTGATCACGTACAGGCACACGCAGAAACGTACACTGGTTTGGTTGAAGTTGGCGTTGGTATTATCCCAGGGTGGGGTGGTTGTAAGGAAATGGTTTTACGTTATCAAGAAGAAGAGCGTGAAAACTATAACAAAGCCATGGGCGGTAAAAAAGTTTGGTTCTCACCAAAGAACACACCAATGGGCGCCGTTCGTAAGGCGTTCGAGACTATCGCCTTAGCAAAAGTGGCAAAGTCTGCACAAGAAGCCAAAGAGATACGTTATTTGAAATCAAGCGATGGCATTACGATGAACCGTGATCGTCTCTTATTTGATGCAAAACAAAAGGCATTAGAGTTGGTGGATGGTTATGAAGCGCCCGCGCCAATCGAAGATATCCGTCTTCCTGGCGCAACAGGTAAATTTGCGCTTGAAATGGCTGTGGCTGACCTACGTAAATCAGGCAAAGCAACACCGCATGATGTTGTTGTGTCCAACTCCGTGGCTGCCGTACTTACAGGCGGCGATAAAGCCGATTGGACCGAAGGCGTACACGAAGATCATCTTTACAAGCTAGAACGTGAAGAGTTCATGAAGCTTGTCCGCCATAAAGATTCCCAAGCGCGTATTGAACATATGCTGGAAACTGGTAAACCACTTCGGAATTAAATGAATGGACCATTCAAAAGCAATTACAATTTTTGAGGAAATCCAAGCAAGGCCTTACAGTCTGTCATTGAAATCTGGAAACCCCTGTAATAATTGTTATTACAAAGGGGTTGAATTACTACAAAAACTTGGTGAGATTGGTTACACCGTACGTGGGCGTGGTGGCGTTACTTACTGGGATGAAGCAATCTTTGGTAAAGAAATATTAAGCTTGTTTCCTGACGATCTAATGACCACACATTTTTATACTGAAATATTTCTTAATGATAAATGGCGCATTATTGATCCCAGCTTTCAACCATCTCTTGAACAATATGGATTAACGATTGGGTCATGGGAAAATGGTAAAAGTTGCTTTCCTCTTACGAAAATATTTACCCAAGAAGAGCTGCATGAATATTTGAAAGATTGGTTAGATACAGATTATCAAAATGACTTTTTTGAGCGAGGACGCCCTGCATGGGTAGCTTTAAATCAATGGTTTGCTGGCAAATAAAAAAACGAGGCTCAAAAGGCCTCGTTTTTAAATTCTTATATGTGTTGCTTAAAGCTTATTTAGAGATTTGTCTAAATTCTGGCTCTGCACTACGCATGATTTGCGTATCAACAACTGGCGCTGGTGGCGGTGCCACAGGAGCAGGTGCTGGCGCAGGAGCAGGTTTTGCAACTGGTGCTGGTTTCGGCATTACTGTTTTGTAACGGTTCGCTTGAACTGTTCTTTCTTCAGTATATGGCCCACCTTGCGTACACTCATCTAATTCATCATTACATGTTGGAATACCACCACAAGCACTTAAGCCCATTGTTGTTCCTGCTACGAGAAGCAGTGTTAAATATTTTTTCATAATAGATCCTTTGGTTGAATAACTGATGATAATATACATTGAAAACGTCAATGTATCAAGCAGTTACCGCCCATTAACGTTTATCGCTAAGGTAACGACGCTCAAGGTGTTTCAGCAACGCACTGGTATCTAATTCGCGCCCTGTAACCTCTTTAACGGTTTCAAAGGTTTCTTTTTTACGGCCTACAGCATGAATATTTTCTTTGACCCAATCACCAACAACACTCAAATTCCCTTTTTGAATTTGTGCAGGTAGATCATCGATTTTATCATAAAGCGTTTCATGAATTTGCGCTGCAATAATGTGCGATAGCGTATTTGTAGGAATGAAACCAAAACGACCCGTAAACCAGTCTGGATTTTGTAGCGGGCCAGAGGTAACGTCTTTTGGTTCTGCACCTAAAAGTTCCGCGCTTTCTTTGTTCCAACGCGCAGGAATATCCGCAACTTCGATATCACCATTAATGAGATCACGCTCAATACGGTAACGCAAAATATCGTGGAAGATTTTACTTAGCTCGTCCGCTTCATTTCTGTTCGTTGTTTGTGTAATAACTTTTTTAAGTTTATAAAGATTTTCAGGTTCAAACGATTTGTTTTTAAACTGTCTGAAAACACCTTCGGCACGTACAGAAATAAAATCAAAGAATTGCGGTGTGCTACCGATGATTGTTTCATAAAGCTGGCTCAATGAGTTGAGCATAATCGCCCCTTGGTCTTGACCAACAGGTTGTGTAATCCAATCTTCAGGCAAGTTCTGGTAATATAGACCGCGCGCCCCTTGATAGAGCGTGTCTTGTAGAGAATCTAAGAAGCTTGTGTTATCACCACAACGTACCAAAATACGTACATCTTCTGGGTTTCCGCCTGTCATAGGAGATATGTTTGAGACGAAAAGACCGCCACGTTCAAAATCAAAACCCATAATTTCAAGGACAGTGCGGTTCAACCACATCTGATCCGCTTTCGAAAAATCACCATCTAATTCTTGCGCTTTTTCTTCTTTCTTTTGTTTCTCAACAGCCTTGGCATAAAGCTCTTTTAAAGGCTCAAGCAAGCTATCATAAAGCTCGTCCATTTGACGGTCAGAAACATCACTGGCATACCCAATAAGAAGGGCACGATAAGCAGAAGATGTTTTGAATTTTTCTTGTTTTAGTTTCGCAATTTTACGATACAGCGTCACAACTTTTTCAATATAAGCTTGCGCGCTGGCCCAATCATTTTTTTGAACCGCTAAGTTATGAACTTTACGGCCTTCGTTTGCGATCTGAACAGAGGCAATATATAAATCTGGTGGCAAAGCCGCCAAATGCGAATGAATACGGCGCATCTCGTCTAGATTGGCTTTATCCCAATCATTCCACTTATCAGGGTTACTTTCCGCTTCACCTTCTACTTTATCAAGCAGGTTCGAAACAGTCGGTGTAATTGTCTCGGCATAGATACGCTTAGTAATGGATGAAATGTCGTTCATACGGCGCTTTAAGCTGCCTGTGGGCATGGCTGTCATCATATCAATGGCCAAAGTATTACGGATTGAAAACATTGTGTTTAGATTGGAGAAGTAAAACTTCAAATCATTATAACCTGCTGCAGGTTCCGTCACTGTTTTTAACTGCGCATTGTTATTGTTTGTATCTGTCATAAATTTAGCCCTTTTTTGAAAATAAAAAAATGTAATAGGATTATACCTTCTCTTAAAGGAGTTAAGAATGTTTTAATGTCCTTCAATTAAAATTAAATATCTTATTACAAGGATATGTAATTAATGAGGATATGGAAAAATGTTTTGGAATAAAAAGAAGCCTAAAGGCAAAAAAGAGGCTAAACGTGAGGCATTAATTGATAATGCGAACAATCTTGTGAAGCAAAAACGTGCTGAAATAGGGGACGAAACGCTTAATTCTATTAAAAACGCGATTGAACAACGCGAAAACAGCGCTCTTAATCAGGCAAAAAAACAAATTATGGCCACTCATAAAGATAAAGTCCTCGATAATTTAGACATATGGCTCAAAGATAAATAAGCAGACAAATAACTATATAAGTAACCTCTTGAATAAGAATAGAAAAACTCTCTCCAATATCGTATAATCTTAACGCAAAATTCGTTTACAAAAGAAAGATCTCAAATGCCCGTTTATTCCGCCCCAATGGAAAATATTAAATTTATTCTGCACGATGTGCTGGGATCAGAAAGCTTAACTGAAATCCCTGGATTTGAGGATGCAAGTGCTGATTTGGTCGATCAAATTTTGGAAGAGGGTGCAAAGATTTGTGAAAATACATTATTCCCGCTGAACCAAAGCGGTGATGAAGAAGGATGTACATGGAAAGACGGTGAGGTCACAACACCAAAAGGCTTCAAAGAAGCTTACGATGAATTTACCCAAGGCGGATGGTGCGGCGTTTCTGCTGATCCTGAATTTGGCGGTATGGGTTTACCAATGTTGGTGAACACCGTCATGCAAGAAATGATTTGTTCAAGTAACTTTTCTTTCGGTATGTATCCAGGGCTATCACAAGGCGCGTATGAAGCCCTGCATCATTTTGGAACACAAGAACAAAAAGAAACATATCTGCCTAAATTGGTAACAGGGGAATGGTCAGGCACAATGTGTTTGACTGAACCGCACTGTGGAACTGACTTAGGGCTTATTCGCTCAAAGGCTGATCCACAAGATGATGGGTCACATAAGATTACAGGAACAAAGATTTTTATTTCCGCAGGGGAGCATGATTTATCGAGCAATATTATCCACTTGGTTCTTGCCAAGCTTCCTGATGCGCCAGATGGTGTAAAAGGGATTTCACTTTTTGTTGTTCCAAAGTTCTTACCAGAAGATATGAGCCGCAACGGCATCGCCTGTGGTTCTATCGAACATAAAATGGGTATCCATGCAAACTCAACTTGCGTCATGAATTTAGAAGATGCGAAAGGCTGGCTTGTTGGTGAAAAACATAAAGGCTTAAAAGCAATGTTTGTCATGATGAATGCGGCACGCTTGGGCGTTGCCATGCAAGGCTTAGGTATTGCCGAAGTTGCCTATCAAAACGCATTGGCATACGCCAAAGATCGTGTTCAGATGCGCGCCCTTGATGGCGCGAAATACCCTGATAAGCCTGCCGATCCTATTATTGTACATCCTGACGTACGCCGTATGTTATTAACGTCTAAGGCGTTCTGTGAAGGCGCGCGGGCCATGTCTTATTGGGTAGGTATGAATTTGGATATATCCCTTCATCATCCTGATCCTGCCAAGAAAAAAGAAGCCGATGATCTAGTTCAACTGATGACACCTATCGTGAAGGCTTATCAAACGGATATGGGGTTTGAGATTTCATCGTTGGCTATGCAGGTGCATGGTGGACACGGTTATATTCGTGAATATGGCGTGGAACAATACGCCCGTGATGCCCGTATCGCGATGATCTATGAAGGTACAAACGGTATTCAAGCGCTTGATTTAGTCGGACGTAAAATGGGTCAACATATGGGCCGTTACTTACGACGTTTCTTCCATCCCGTGAGTGAATTCATTGAGGAAAACCAAGCCAACGCTGATTTACAGGAATTTATTTTCCCATTGGCAAAATCGTTTGCCAAGCTTCAACAATCAACCGCGATCATTGCCCAAAAAGGTATGAAAGATCCAACAGAAGCGGGTGCAGCTTCCGTTGATTACTTGCGTCAATTCGCCTTGGTTGCCATGGGATATATGTGGATTCAAATGGCTAAAGTTGCGCAAGAAAAACTTGAGAGTGGTGAAGGCGATAAAAAATTCTACGAAAGTAAAATTAAAACAGCGCGCTTCTTCTTTTCTCGCATGCTCCCAGAAGCTGATTGGCATTTCAAAGCCATCATGTCAGGCAAAGACAGCCTAATGGAAATGGAAGAAGACGAGTTTTAATATCGCTTGATGATTACTCAAATAAAAACAGTTAAAGACCTTCGTGCATGGCGGGAGCCGTTATGGCCGCAAGGTAAAACGTTAGGGTATGTGCCGACCTTGGGCGCGTTACATGAAGGACACTTAGCGTTGGTCAAAGCGGCGCAAGCGCAATGTGACATTTGTCTTCCTTACATATTCCTAAACCCAAAACAATTTGCGCAAGGTGAGGATTTAGATAAATATCCAAAAACATTAGAGGCCGATTTGGACAAGCTTGAAAGCTTAGGTGTGACCCATGTCTATACCCCTGACGTCTCAGAAGTTTATCCTGAAAATTTTCAAACACTCGTTAGTAATTTTGACATTGCGCAAAAATTAGAAGGGGAACACCGTCCTGATTTTTTCAATGGCGTCACCACAGTTGTTTGTAAAATGTTACTACAATGTATTCCCGATAAAGCCTTTTTTGGTGAAAAAGATTTTCAACAATTACAGGTGATTAAACAAATGGTCAAAGATTTAGACATCCCTGTTGATGTTGTTGGTGTGCCAACGGTACGTGATGAGCATGGCTTGGCGCTGTCTTCTCGTAACGTTTACTTATCAAGCGAGGAGCTAAAAACGGCGAGGTGCCTGAATCAAATTTTAGAGGACTTTGCGAACAACAAAATAAATGAAGCGCAAGCGCATGAGAAAATCATGACGGCTGGATTTGATCGTATTGATTATTGTTGCGCCCGTAATTCTGACACTTTTGAAGCAGATAGTTCCAATAGAATATTGGCGGCCGTTTGGTTGAATAAAACACGCCTTATTGATAACATAGCTATGAAATAACCCAATAAACCTAAAAGGAAAAGACAATGTCACTAGAAACAATTACAGAGAATATTAAAGGCAAGATGGCGATGGCCGCAGGTATTGACGCCAAAGTGAAGTTTGATTTTGGTGATGATGGTGTGATCCATGTTGACGCCACACAAACTCCACCAGAGGTATCACATGAAGATAAAGATGCGGATTGTACATTGAAATGTTCAATGGAAACATTCCAAGGCTTCATTGATGGTACGGCTGATCCAACTATGGCGTTTATGATGGGTAAGCTAAAAGTCGATGGCTCTATGGGCTTGGCGATGAAGTTAAATTCAATTATTGAAGATTAAATCCTCGTTGTGTGATCATAAAAAAAGCCGCTTCATATTGAGGCGGCTTTTTTATTAATTCTTTTTACTGATATTAGAATTTGTAATTCAAACCAGCTGAGAAAATTTTAACATTACCTTCAGATGTTGCACTGATGTTTGAAACACCACCATTACGAACCAAGTTAATATTTTCTTTTGAAATATCAATGTAAGTCGCTGCAAAATCTAGGTCGATAGCATCATTCAATTTGTATGAAGCACCACCACTGAACCAGTTTCTATCACCGTCTGGTGTTCTGGTTGTTCTGAATGTGTCATTCGTTGGTGTTTCATCATATTGATATCCTGCACGCACTGTTAATTTATCATTAAAATCATGTTCCGCACCAATCGCAAACGCCATTGTATTTTCATAGTTTTGCGTCACATTAGAAATTGTTACACCTGTGTCTGGGTTAATAGCTTTAATTTCTTGGAAGTTATTCCAACCAAACCATGTGGCTTGCCCCATAACGCGTGTCGCTGGTGTGATGTCATGTGCAATCCCGAATGTTAAGATATCTGGTAAATCAAGATCAGCTTCCCCATTTTGCGTGCTATCAGCAGCTGAACCTGTTCCTGCAATATTAACTTCACCTTCTAATGTGTGGCTAATGGCTGAACGGTAATGCAGGCCAATTTCTGTGTTTGGTAAGAATGCAGGTTTTGCTTGAAGTCCAACGTTATATCCAAATGACCAATCATCACCTGTTAATTGACTTTCACCTACACTCGTTGGTCCACCGACAAAAACAGCAGATTTAAGATTTCCGTCTGCTTGTTGAATGTCCAGACCCGCACCCAATGATAACCAGTCAGTTGCTTTATAAGCTATAGACGGCGCAATATTCATTGTTTTTAAATGCGTATCAGTTGAATCAAACTGAGCGAAAGATCCATCAGTGTAATCACTGCCTAAACCGAATGGTGCTGTGATACCTATACCCGCCCATAGTGGAAGACCAGTGAGGTCTTCTAGAGGGACAACAGCAAAAGCGTGCGGCACTGGTGTTACGCTGTACGGGTTACCTGTTGGATTAGTACCGCCAACAGCGTTAACAGTACCTGTGTCTTTAATCTTCGCATCAGGTGCTAATATATCTACACCAATGTTTAATTGCATACGCTCTAACTTCGTCATACCCGCTGGGTTGAAATAAACAGTAGAGGCATCATCAAGCGATGTTGTTGATCCCGCAAAAGCTGTTCCTAAGCCTTTGACTGATTGTTCTTGGATATAAAATCCGGCTGCTTGCACTTGATGCGCGCCAGATAATAATAATGTTGCTGTTAAGGCAGATAAAGTAAGATGCTTATAATTCATAGTATGGACTCCCAGGTGGTATTGTTTTTCTTTTGAACTGGCTCCAATAATACCATCGAAGATAAAGCCTGCCTAATAAAAACCTTATTTATTAATGTATTTACGAATAAGATTTGTCATATCTTCTGTTTTGTCACCCATTTTAAAAACACGGATTAAACTATCGTCAGGACTTATAAAGTAAATAAAAGAAGAATGATCCATGGTGTAATCAGTCATTTCTTCGGTTTGAACTTTGGCGGCATAAATTTTATACGATTTTTTGGCTTCTTTAATTTGTGCGGGCGTACCCGTTAAACCAATAAGGCGCGGATGAAACAACTCAACATAATCTTTCATTACAGGCACAGTGTCACGTTCAGGATCTACTGTAATAAATAATGGCTGGATAGCTTCGCCGTCTTTACCTAAATCTTTTAGCACCGTTGTCATACGTTGCAGTTCTGTTGGACAAATGGCGGGGCAATAAGTAAACCCAAAATAAATAAGGCGATATTGATTTTTAAAATCACGATGAGTGGCGGGCTCGCCTAGATGATTGGTTAATGTGAAGGGGCCACCAAAGTTTTTAGCAACAGGACGAATGTCTTTTTCTTCTTCTTGGGATTCGGCAGGCTTTTCAACCAAGGTCATGAGGCGATCATTTTTTTCACCTTGTATTTGGTAGGCAGCAACGCCAGCCGCAATACCAAGGCCGATGACAAGTATAGCAATAATTTTGATAAGAAAAGGGGTGTTCATGCGCTTAAGATCCTAAAGGGTAAAATAGAATTTATAGCGCATGAACGAGGAGAACTAAAGGACTGTTAACATTTCTGCCACAAGAGGATGACGTACAATATCTTCTGCGCCCAGCTCACAAACGGCAATGTTTTGAAGAGGCTTCATTTTTTGAATAATCTCAGCAAGGCCAGAAACACCAGCCAGCAAATCACTCTGGTCTGGATCACCTGTGACAATCATCGTTGAGTGCCATCCTAGTCGTGATAGCAACATCTTAAGTTGGCCATAGGTACAGTTTTGCGCTTCATCAATAACGACGTAAGAATTATTAAGCGTCCGTCCACGCATAAAGCCAACTGGGGCAATTTCAATCGTACCATCGCTTAAATATTGGCGTACTTTCTTACCGCCCATACGATCGCCAAGCGCATCATAAAGGGGGCGTAAATAAGGAGCCATTTTTTCATCAAGGCCACCCGGCAAATAACCAATAGATTCTCCAGCCTCCATCGCCGGGCGTGAAAGAATAATGCGCTCAACTTCACCTCTTTCTAAGGCTTCCACGGCTTTAGAGATCGCAATATAAGTCTTACCCGTTCCCGCAGGACCAACGGCAAGCGTTAGGTTGTAGTCATCAATTGCTTCCATAAGCTCGGCCTGACCTGCAGAGCGTGGTTTAATATTTTTCACATATTTTTTATCACGTCGTCCATCAATCGCATCATCCAACGGGTGCCAATCATCGGCGTGTGCCGCGCTGCCTTTATCAAAGTAAGGATTAACAACGTTGTCATGCTTGGCATAGCCGTTTGATTTATTCGTTTTTGAATGGCGTGATTTTTTAGGCATGTAAGATCCTTTTCTTTTGGAGGGGCGGTTGAGGGGTAAAGGCGTAAAAAAAGCCGTTGGCGGTTAAGCGAACGACTTGAAAAACTTGGTATGGAGAAAGAACACAGGCAATGCTGTCACTTCTATTTATTCTGTCATGGTCATATATATGATCTATCAAGGGAACCCTTGTGTGAGGAATTAATCTACAACCACTATATCAAAAAAAATGATGTTTTTCTACTAGAAAGATTTGTGCAAAGTATTTTTGTTTTATTGACGCTTGTATTTTTTGATGAAAATAAAAAAGCCGCCATCTATAAAGGGGCGGCTTTAAGATAATTATAATGCGTGAAATATTATTCAGCCACTATCGGTTTACCACCTAATTTACTAAGGTTATTTTTCTTCAAACAACTTAAGGTAATCGCCATATCCTTTGGCTTCTAAATCTGCTTTTGGAACAAAGTTCATAGAAGCAGAGTTGATGCAATAACGCAGTCCCCCTGATTCTTTTGGTCCATCATTAAAAACATGGCCAAGGTGTGAATCGGTTGCGCTTGATTTTACTTCGGTACGCACCATGCCTAATTTTGTGTCTTTATGTTCATCGACCATATGTTCAGAAATCGGCTTAGTGAAAGAGGGCCAACCTGTGCCTGAGTCATACTTATCCGTTGATGAAAATAAGGGCTCTCCATTAATCACATCAACATAAATACCATCCTCCTTGTGATTCCAATATTCATTATCAAATGGCGCTTCTGTGCCACCTTCCATTGTAACTTTTTTCTGTAATGGCGTTAGATGGTCAGTACTCATTTTTTCACTCATAATTTTTGTCTTTTCTGTCATTGAGTTATCTTTTTTATCCATAGCAATGGCCGAAGCACTAACAATAGCAATTCCTCCAAGCGTTGCGAGTAATATCAATTTTAAATCACAAATTTTCATGTTTTTTCCTTTATATTACAGCTTTATTCGCTATGAAACATAAGTTGGTTACAAAAAAGGGCGCCTCAAAGCTCCCCGTTTTTTTATCTGTTTTGGATAGAAAGCATTGTTATAGCTTTGATGCTTTACAATAGGGGGACGAAAGATTCATAATGTTGAAAAGATATATAAAGAGAGAAAAAGACATATGCCACCGAATATCCGCCGTTATAGACAAACAAAAATTTTAGCTACATTAGGGCCAGCTTCAGGCGAACCAGAAATGATGCGCAAACTTTTTGAAGCAGGCGTAGATGTCTTCCGCCTCAACTTTTCTCACGGCTCCCATGAAGCGCACCAAACAAACGTTAATACGGCGCGTGCGCTGGAAAAAGAGTTTGGCCGCCCCGTCTGTCTTGTTGGTGACCTTCAAGGGCCAAAATTGCGCATTGGTCGGTTTGAAAATGATTCGATTGAATTAACGGAAGGTATGTCATTTCGTTTTGATATGGATGAAAAACTAGGTGATGAAACCCGCGTTCAACTGCCGCACCCTGAAGTTTTAGAAGCGATGGATGTCGGCTCTGAAATCTTACTTGATGATGGTAAGGTTCGTGTTGAGATCACAGGTAAAGATGATGATGGTCTTGATGCAAAGGTTATTTCAGGCTCAAAATTATCGAACAATAAAGGCTTTAATATCCCAGGTGTTATTCTACCGATTGAAGCGTTAACTGAAAAAGATAAAATCGACCTAGAAGCCGCTATCGGCATGGGTGTTGATTGGATCGCGCAAAGCTTCGTGCAGCGCCCAGAAGATGTGATGCAGGCGCAAAAACTTATTAAAGGGCGCGCGGCGCTGATGGCAAAAATTGAAAAGCCATCTGCTGTTGAATTAATTGACGGTATCATCGAAGTTGTCGATGGTATTATGATTGCCCGTGGTGACTTGGGTGTTGAAATACCGCCAGAGCAAGTACCGTCTGTTCAAAAGAAACTGGTTCGTAAAGTACGCCATGCGGGCAAGCCTGTTATTGTTGCAACGCAGATGCTTGAATC
>JALZUF010000190.1 GCA_023301785.1 Alphaproteobacteria bacterium
CCAATAATAATAGCCAGTGATGTACCGATTGCAACGTGCATAAGGCTGTCACTTTCATATCCTAATGAGGAGAAAACAAAATAAAGGCCTGGTACAATAACCAGACCACCACCTATGCCGAGTAATCCCGCCAGAAATCCTGCTGTTCCCGCCAAAGCAAGCATAAGAATAAGTAAATAAATCCAAGTATAATCAGCAAATAAATCCATGGATCTATTTGTACGGCTATGAACAGCCTATAGCAATAATTTAATATGAATTAGTAGTTTGAATTAAAAACACGTGGTGGAATTTTCAAATCATTTTTATCTTTTTCTAAATAAGGGCTAATTTTCTTTTTAGCCTTTTTGCGATAAAGGATTTCTTCTTCCTCTTCTTCTCGGGTTTGTGCCCCAAAACGGTTTTTATAATCATTTGTTCTTTCATCAACGCTACCACGTTGTACTGCATATCTTGCCTGACGCTCTGCGCGTTCTTTGGCGGTTCTTTCACGGTATTCCTGTGCTTTTTCTGCGGCTTCTGCACGATTTGCGCGGATTTGCTTTGAGTCTAATCCAGAATAAATTGATCCGTTCTTTTGCGATGCGCCATCAAAGCTAAATGGAGCACTAGCCTTTGAGCGACTGGAGTAGGCAGACCGACTTGATCTTGATGATGTCGATTTTTTTGCAAGCATACCTTTAATAGAAATTGGTCCACTTGATCCTGATTTACGCGTCTTCATATATTCACTACTACTGCTCGATCTTGAAAAACCATTAGATGAGCCAGACCCATTATAGACATCTTGTGCCTGAGCCATACTGCCACTCATTATTAAAACTGACAAACATAGTATTAGAATACGCATAATTTCCTCATTTCTTATATTCTCTATCATACCATTTTATGGGCTTTTTTACAAAAAACTTATGAATTTTAAGAATCCACTGAATTTGAAATTTTAACGTTATTTTAAGACCTTACAGGCATTATAAAGTTGAAATTTTTAATTCGGCAACCAAATAGAGTAGACTAAAGGTCATAAGGAGATAAACACCATGAAAGTCAACGTACAAGACCTTCTTCGCGAAACAGGAAAAGATGAGACAATCTATCCCGGCAAGAAAATCGTTCATAAATACGCCCAACCAGGCGAGTTCAGAAATCACTGCGTTGTCTTTGATTGGCGAACAGATTTACTTCGCGTCGAGCTTAAAGCAGGCCTTTCAGGTAAAGACTTCGATCTTAAAGATTTAAAGAATTATCCAGTAAGCTACCAAGCTCCCACTTTCTTAGAACTCATCGCCGCAAATGATGCAGATGATGAAATTGAGGAAGAGGAGGAAGACGGTGAAGGCTCAAAAGGTAAATCTGGCGGCGGCGGTAAAAAGCCGACCAAGAAGCTAGAAGAACAAGGCTCATCCATGAGCGCATTTGGTAAAGTGACCGAAGGCGTGATCCCCGAAATGGCAGAAATTCAAAAATTTGTCGTTATGGGAAAAGAGATTGCAAAAGAAGCCTACGCAACAGCTTTCGACAACTTAAAAACTCAATTACACCAATCCAAAGTGATGGCAATGGACATCATGAAAGGTGTCGGTGATGTCATCAAACGCGCCACACCAGGCGGCGGTTTAGAAGCCAAAGGTAACGAGAGCGTTAAATATAAGTACGACACAGAAAAAACAGCGAGCCTATTTGGTGGCATGTCCCCCGGATAGATAAAGCACGCAAACAAAAATTAAAGAATTTTCCTTCAAGAAATATAAAATCAGTGACCTTAAAAAAGTCGCTGATTTTTTTTATGCAATGCTGTACAACTAATTTACAGATTAAACAGAGAGATCCTTTATGACATCGAACGATAATAAAAATGATGACGATGATAACAACGTTGTTTCTTTTGACAAAAAAAGAAAACCAGCCTATGAGCCTGAAAAAATAAAAGTTGAAAAAACGGCTATACCGTCTGAACCTTTAATTAATATGCCACCAGTGACGAAGTCATTACTTGGTATCATGATTGGTATTCATCTAATAATCACTTTCCTTCTAACTGACGAACAACATTTGTGGGTGTTCAATAATCTTGGTTTTATTCCAGGTCGTTTTACAGGACACGCTTTATTCGAACCTCTCTCCATTCTAACACCTTTCACAAACTTATTTATTCATGCGGGTTGGCTTCATATAGGTATGAATGCCGTCATGCTTTTGGCCTTCGGCAGTGGTATTGAACGTTGGATCGGTGGCAAGAAAATGATCGCCTTCTTCGTGATCTGTGGTTTATGCGGCGTTGCCCTTCACTTTGCCCTAAACTATTCTGCTATTGTGCCTGTTGTGGGCGCTTCTGGCGGTATCAGCGGCTTGTTCGCGGTCGCACTTGTTATGCTGAACCGTGCCAATCAAGGTATGTCCGGTAAATATGGCCTGTGGCCTTTCATCATTTTATATATTGGTATTTCTGTACTGTTCGGTTTTGTCGATACGCCGCAAATGGGCGCAGGCGAAATTGCGTGGGCGGCTCATGTTGGCGGCTTTATTGGCGGCTTTGTCGCACTTCGTTTAGCCAAGCTAATGTAAGAAAAATTCTGCTACGGCCTATGCCGCAGGATCAAGAAGCAACGTTGTGCTATCCAAACGTAATGATGATAAGACATCATTCTTAACAATGGCCGCACTTGGGACATCCCAAACAATCGTATTAAAACTTTCATGCGGCACTGCAATCGCTGTCCACGCGTGATACGTCATACCTGTTTCGGTACAGACCCACGATTTATCAGGGATTGAATGACTAGCGCGTTTTAAAACTTCTTCTGCGCTTTCTGCATTATGCGTTAAGTTCTTTTCAACCAACGCGCGTAAGTAAAATATCTTTGCTGTTGGATAAATCTTTTCCGCCGCCATCAAATGCGCTTTGGCATCACCCCAAAATTGCAGATCAATCGCTGTCTTCGCCGCCGCGATATGCCCTTCAATACAATCAGGGTTTAACGTCACAAGCTTCTCAAACCATTCCAGTTTAAAGTTCTCAGCATCCTTCTTCGGCGTCGGCATTAACTCACCCCAAAGCTGTGCTAAATCTGGGTGTGGGTTTTTCTGCCATGCGCGTTCAATAAAGCTAATCGCTTTTTTATTCTTATTTTCTGCCATGTAATGCTTCGCATAACGAAGAATGGTCGGCACAAATGTCGGGTTTAATTTTTCGGCCTGCTTTAAATTACGAAGTGCCTCGTGCTGATTATTTTTTTCCAACGCATAATCATGGCGCATCAAATATATCGCGACACGATCACTGTCATATTCTTCTGTTGTAATGGCATCATATTTTAATGCTTTTTTACCAACGCTAAAAACATCTTCCCAATTATGGTTCTGACATTCCAAAGCATAGTTTAATTTCAAAATCCATTTTTGGTGCGGGTGACTTTTTAAGGCGGTGCGCGCGTGTTTCAACGCTGCTTCCTTATCGCCCTCGTCAATCGCAGACTTCATTAAACCGCGAATACCAAGAAAGCTTGTATCTTTGTCTTCAAGTAATGCCTCAAAGGAGCTCTTCGCTACACCTTCTTCACCACGAAGTCTGGCCGCCTGGGCCTTAAGCAATAATGGCAAGCCCCCTTTTTCATCTAATAACTTCTGTGTTTGTTGCGAATATTTTGTCGCCAATGCCGCGTCACCAGCCGCCACAGCCACCAATCCACGCGTTAAGGCATGATACCCAACTTTATAATCATACTTTGCTTTATAGGCAACAATGGCTTTCGGTGTTGAAAGAACTTTTCGTACCATACGCAATAAAAAAGAGGCCACCAATATAAAGGCAACCAACGCGATTAAGAAAACGCCTGTTTGTGTGGCGATATCATAGCCCATGAAATTAAACGCCAGATCACCAGGTTGTGAAACCAACCATATTGCACCAGCAATCAGTAGAATTATTTTAACAACAAACCATAAGGTTTTGATCATAGATAAATCTTCTTTTTATAAATAATGTTTAACGGGCAGACTTATACTAGTTACCTGTAAAGCCTCTGTAGTTTGTAGAAGGAGGAAGAATTGTTACACCTGAATCTTCATCTCTAACCACTTCATTTTGCCCTAAACCTGGAACATTGTCACGCACAGCATTTTTCATCTTATCAAACGTCATATTTTCCATGTTTGGTACTTTGATGCTATCCAAAGACAAGCTATCGCCATTTACCTTTGATAGAATGCTTTCATTCAACATCGCTTTCACACGCTCTGATGCCAAGGTTGCTCTGGCTTTGGCAATAAAGGGCTGCGCCGCAACTGCCGCTTCGCCATCTAAACCTTCAAGGGCAACAATACTGTCTTCAATACGACCCTGTTCAATAAAATCTTGCGCTTTCGCCACAGTCACTTGTGTTTCCGTGCCCGAAACCATTTCGCCATCTTTTTCAATCTGAACGATATCGCCAAAACGAGCTTTCATTTTTTCTTTAACAGAAACATCTTCACCTTTAAGAGAGGACACAACAATATCGCCCGTCATCTTCTTCAACTCACCAGATAGACCAGCCGCGGTTAAGATACCGCCATCCGCATGGACACTTAAACGGTTCAATTCTGATTGTAGTGCTGGGTTATCTTCACCAACTAAGTTCTGTAGTAATACTAAATCTTCTTCAAACGGTGCTTCACGATCCAATGATGAACGGAACTGTGAGAAGGCAATTAAAATCGCCGCCGCCTTAAGATTGTCACCAGAAACGCCATCTAATGTTTTACCCAACGCGCCCTGCTCTGTGCCTTGCGCTGCGGCCAAATCATCATTAATAGCATCGCCATTATTACCAACAATACCACGGAGTTGATTGGCTGAACTTTCAAGCTGTGTTTGTCCCATGACAGAACCTTCTAAATTACGAAGACGTTCAACAAGCCCAGAAAAACTGCCTTCTGGACCAGACAAACCTTCAACTTTTTCTTCTAACATATCTAAACGTTGTGAAATCGCTAACGCACTACCGCCAATAGCTTCGGCTGAAATATCTTTTGCTTTTTGTGACAACTGATCAACCGTCACAGAAATATTACGCGCTTGGTTTTGTAACTCATCAAATCGCTCTTGCATATTATCTGGTAATGATGCGCCCAGAAACTTTCTCTGCCCTACATCTTGTTGCGCTTGTTCTTGTTGTTCACGCACAACTTCAACTTCATTTTCTAACGTTACTAATTGTTGGTTTTGCGTTTCAATTTGGTCTTGGCTCTTTTTAAAATTTGGCCATAACAATAAAAACGCCGCCGCTGCAGCTAACAGGATCAATCCCGTTGCAATCCACGTACTTGCCGCGATTGCTTTTTTACTGTTATTTTGCATTTCGGATAAAAGACGATCATGCTCTGACATTCTCGTAACGCCTTCTTCTTTTGACGTTTCTGTTTCAATAATAGAAACAGGCGGAACAGACGATAATATTTTCTTATAATTTTCTTCTTTTTCAGCAATCTTCGCTTCATCGCGAGCAGGCTTGTTCGCCACGAATGATGAGGCATCATTAGATTCCGATGTTTCCGTTACAATGCTATCAACTTTATTCTTAGAAGCCGTTTTAGCGTTTTTAGTCGCTTTTGCTTTCGACGCAGACTTGTTAGATGATTTTTTTGGTTTAGCCGCTTTCTTTTTTGCTTTAGATGGCGCAGATACAACCACATTTCCACTGGTTAAATCAGAAACATCAATATTGTTCTTTGTTGCCGCTTCCAAAATTTGCGTACGTCTTGTGCCAGGGATAACATCACGTTTTTTCCACCCTTGTACCGTTGTCACTGGCGTATCAATTTTTGCCGCCATCGGACGGATACCGCCAAAGCGTTCAATAATTTCTGCTGCGTTTGCTAAAGGTTGCTTCTTACTCATTGATATTTATCTCCCAAATAAACCAGTATTTAATTTTCTAACTTTTCGTATCAAGTAGGGCGAGCAAAGAGTCTTGTGTTGGTCTTTGCGCGCACGCCACGAATTGCCAAGGCAATACGGAAACAGACTTTATCATGGAGTCTCCCAAACACAAGGCTTTTGTATGATTTAAGCACCCTTCCAGCGCATTTTGTCGAATCAACTGCACAAAGTTATCTGCCGTACGTTTTGAATAAAAAAGCACCTCAGACACTTCTTTTTCCCTAAGCTTCTCTATAATAGACTTATCTATTTCTTCAATATTTTCAGCATGATAAAGAATTTCTTCAGTGATATTATGCCCTGTGATTGGCGTAGAAATATGCGCCCCACGAATATACAACAATGCCTGATCTTCGGATAAAATCGTCTTCAAATCATCCACTGTGCCATCCGCATTATGTACGTTTTTAAAGCCATAACTATATGACAACTCTTTTGTGGCCTGTCCTACGGCATAAACATCCATATCTCGTGCGGTATGACGCAAGCAAAAAGCACGTACAGCATTTTGACTGGTAAAGATGATGCCCTGATAGTTTTCTATATTCTCAATAACCCGTTCATCCATCACAATTTTTAAAAACGGCTGGCATATCACTTGATAATTTTGGGCAACTAAAGCGTTGGCTGTGGTGGCCGCGTCCTGTTCGGGGCGTGTGATAAGAACCAGCTTCGTCATCTATGCCAAAAAACCTTCTGGTAACTGCGCGTTTATCTTTTCGCCAACGGTTTGACCAATCTTAAGCGCATCATCTTTATTGGCACACACATCGCGAAGCTCTTCTTTATAGACACTCGAACCGTCCAGCGCATAAACCTCTGCCCGCAAGTACATCTGACCGTCCTCAACAACCGCAAACGCAGCAATCGGCGTATGACACGACCCATCCAGCGCCCGTAAAACTTCACGCTCTGCTATGGCGCTCAAGCTAGTCGGTATACAGTTCACTTTATCCAAAACCGCTTTAGTCGCTACATCCCCGTCGCGCATCTCCATACAGACAATCCCCTGCCCACAGGCAGGCAACATAACGTCGGTTGCTATGGGATGAATAACAGAATCCATGATCCCTAAACGCGTTAAACCCGCCATTGCCAAAAACGTCGCACCTACTTGCCCTACTTTTATTTTATCAATGCGCGTTTGCACATTACCGCGAAACGGCACAACATTCAGGTCAGGACGCATCGCCATCGCCATCGCCTTACGTCGCGCACTACACGTTCCTAACGTCGCCCCTTGGGGTAAATCATCTATTGTGTTGTATGCCGTAACTGACTTACCAGCTTGAGGCTCTTTTATAGATGCCGTAGCTGGCTTGCCAGCCTGAGGCTCTTTTATAAATATCGCGCTAATCATCGCGTCTCGCGCATCCGCCCGTGGCAAACAATGTTCAATCACCAAACCATCAGGTAAAAAGGACGCCATATCTTTTAAGGAATGAACGCCACAATCAATATCACCATTGGATAAGGCCGTTTCAATTTCCTTGGCAAACAATCCTTTACCACCATTTTCTTCAGACAGCGGTTTCTCACCTTCGCTCTTTTTCCAATCAGCCTTACTTTTAATCGGCACAATCTCAACATCTAGGCTCGCATCAGATCCCTCCAGCGCGGCCTTCAACATATTCGCCTGCACCAACGCCAAAGGCGATGTGCGTGTTCCGATTCTGAAAGTTTTCGATTGCATAAAGATTTTCTAAAGCCTTTACACCGCTTTGAAAAGATGAAATATCTTCAAACATGAGTAATGCACCTAAAATAGTCATGGGTATAGAAACGTCGTGCGACGAAACCGCCGTGTCTATCGTCCGTGAAGACGGTGAAATTCTATCCAACCTCGTGCTCAGCCAGATCAAAGAACATAAAGCTTTCGGCGGTGTCGTCCCCGAAATCGCCGCCCGCGCGCACATGGATCATATTGATACCCTTATAAAAGGCGCGCTTAATGATGCAAACATGACCTTCAAGGATTTAGACGCGGTTGCCGCAACTTGCGGCCCTGGCCTTATTGGCGGTGTTATGGTCGGCATGATGGCGGGTAAAGCCATCGCGGCCTCACAAAACCTGCCCTTTATCGCCGTAAATCACCTCGAAGGCCACGTCCTCACCGCCCGCCTTACCCACAAAGCACAATTCCCTTTCTTGGTTTTATTGGTCAGCGGCGGCCACACTCAAATTTTAATCGCCCATGATATTGGCAAATATCAACGTTTAGGGACAACTTTGGACGATGCTCTGGGTGAATGCTTCGATAAATCAGCAAAATTGATGGGTTTAGGCTACCCAGGTGGCCCAAATTTAGAGAAAATAGCGGCAAAATGCAAAGATTCAGCTTCTGCGTGTCTAAAATACCCCCTTCCAACCCCTTTAAAGGGACGTAAAGGGTGTGATTTTTCGTTTTCTGGCCTAAAGACAGCCATGCGAAACCACGTTGAGGCGCTTCCAGAGGGCGATTTAGACCCTAATGATATCGCCGATTTAGCCTATGCCTTTCAAATCACAGTGGGCGATGTCCTTAAAAACCGTTGCCAAAACGCCATTTCAGAGTTTTTGTCAATTTATCCCGATTTGCCAAAACCCTCTGCATTTGTTGTATGCGGCGGTGTTGCCGCCAATTCACATATAAGACAGATATTGAAAGACTTGACGCATACCGCCAAAATGGATTTTATGGCACCACCAATGACATTATGTTCTGACAATGGAGCCATGATTGCTTGGGTAGGGTTAGAGAAATTAAAATTAAACGAAATTGATACGTTGGATGTCGCAGCAAGACCAAGATGGCCTCTCGATCCCAACGCTGAAAAACTCAGACGACAGTAATAGATAAATTACAAAACGAAGTAACGACGTAAAAATAAAAATGGAAGTAATTAAATGACAAATATTGGTGTAATTGGCGCGGGCGCTTGGGGTACAGCTTTGGCACAGAGCTTGGCAAATTCAGGCCGCAACGTCACAATGTGGGCACGTGAAGAAGATGTCGTTCAATCCATCAACAGCAAACATGAAAACACCATGTATCTTGAAGGCGTGCGCCTTAACGAGATGATCTCTGCGACGGCTGATGCTCAAGACCTTAAAGACTGTGACGTATTTCTAATCTCTACACCGGCGCAACACGTACGCGGTACTGTCGAAGCGATGAAAGATATCTTAGCAGATAAGCCATTCATCCTTTGCGCCAAAGGAATTGAAGTGGAATCGGGCGAGCTCCTAACAGATGTTGCCAAACAAATTATTCCCAATGCAAAAGTTGGCGTCCTAAGCGGCCCAACCTTCGCTAGTGAAATTGCGCGCGGCCTTCCTTGCGCGGTGACCGTTGCCATTGAAGATAAAGAAGCAGGCCAACAAGTGGTCGAAGCCCTTGGCTCTAGAACGTTACGCACTTATTTAACCGATGATATTGTTGGCGCACAAGTTGGTGGCGCAGTAAAGAACGTCATCGCCATCGCCAGTGGCGTCATCCAAGGACGCGGCATGGGCGAAAGCGCAAGATGCGCCCTTATCACACGCGGCCTGACCGAAATGGGTCGTCTTGCCAAAGCGCTTGGTGCAGAACGCGGAACACTGATGGGTATGTGCGGTGTCGGTGATTTATTCATGACCGCTTCTAGTATGCAGTCGAGAAACTTCTCACTTGGCTTCGCGCTTGGTGAAGGCAAATCTATGGATAGTGTCTTGGCAAAACGTATCGCCGTAACCGAAGGGGTGCATACCGCAAAAGCCTTACGTGTCATGGCAAAAAATAACGCCGTTGATATGCCAATCTCGCGCGCCGTTTATGAATTCCTTCACGAAGAAGCCGACATCGACACAGTCATTGAAAAAGTATTAAACCGCCCACTACGCAGAGAAAGCCTCTAATATTGCCAACGCGTTTAATTCAGTTTAAACTTCCTTGTATTAAAAATTAAAACAGGGAAATCATCATGACATGTTCTTTTAACTGCACACGTTTTGCAATCGCGGCTATTGCTGGCTTTATTTTTACTTTTGTTTTTGATTTTATTGTTCACGGCATAATGATCATGCCTTTGTACGATGCCACGGCAGACCTATGGCGTCCTGAATCAACCATGATGGAATATTTACCAACCTCCATGATTGTTTCATTCCTGACCGTTGCCACATTGCTTTATATCTTTACCCGTCATTACGAAGGCAAAGGAATAAACGAAGGTGTTCGTTTTGGTGCCATGATGGGTGTCCTCATTGGTCTTATCTCATTTGGAATGTACGTTTACCTCCCTATCCCAATAACTTTGGCGGTTGCTTGGTTTGCATCCTCGCTGGTATGGTTAATCGGCTTAGGTATTGTCTTTTCACTAACATATAAAAAATAGTAGGGCGTTTTAAAAAACGTATGGGTTATAACGCGTGCTATCACGGCGGGATTTATTTTGGATAACATTGGTTGTCTTAACATGGGGACTTCACGCCCCCATCATTAAGCTCGGCGTTGAAGAAGTTGGCCCTTTTTTCCTCAGCTTCATCAGATTTTCTCTCACGGCATTATTATTTATGCCCTTCGCAAAAAGAATATCTTTTGATGACTTCGTAAAACTCATCCCCGTGGCTTTGTTCTTTGTCTGCGGAAATTTGATGTTCGCCTATTTGGCTCTCGATAATATCGACAGCAACAGCTTCATTATCATTATCCAAGTGGCGCAACCCATCACGCTTATATGCGCTTACTTTTTCTTTAAAGAAAAGTTCGGCTGGCTTACTGCGATTGGGATTGGTATTTCAACGTCTGGATTGCTTATCGTGTTTGGCGCCCCTGATATTTTGGCCGCCCCTTTAAGTGCAGGCTATGCGTGCTTGGCCGCCATCTCATGGTCTTTAGGATCACTGGCTATGAAGCGTACAGGACACATCAAACCCGCATCGTTCTTAACTTACGCCTACCTTATCGCCATGCCTGTTGCCTTGATTGCAACTTTCTTATTTGAAGATAACCATATCGAAAGGCTTATAAGTGCAGATACCGTAAATATAGTTTTTGTAATCGTGTATCAGGTTGTCTTAATGGGCTTAATGACGTTTGTCTGGAGCGGCCTCATGGCGCGTAATCCTGCCCAAATCGTCACACCTTTTTTGATGATACAGCCGATCTTTGGCGTCATCGGAAGCTATTATCTTCTCAATGAAACCCTAAACCCAAATATATATTGGGGTGGCTTAATCGTGATGTTTGGAATTGGTATTATTAATGTCAGGCGCGTTATAAAATTCAAAGACTCAACTTAAAAAATTCGACTTAGCGATTTTTTAGGCCGCAAAAACCTGTTTTTGTTTTTGCATTTCATACGGTGATCGACCAAAAATATCTAAACGAAAAATAGAGAATAAAATAATCAATTCAAAGATTTGTGGTACTCGGTTTTTCTCCTTCACCATCTCCATGACCTGCGTATAATAAATAAAATCTTGCGCTCGTTTTAACTTTGATTTTTCAACGCGACGTTGCTTTAACTCTTCGATTTGGCGTTCATGGCGCACACGCATATCATTTGCGCGGCGGCGCATATCATTTTGCGCCCTCAACTCCATGAAACAAGTCTGCATCGCACACCACGCACTATCTTCCATATCCACAGCCAACTGCGTCATACCATCATCCGCGCCATACGCTTTTGATAGCTCAAGACGATGTGACTTCGCATCTAAGTATTGTTTATTGAGTGACGCCAACAGATCATCAAGGATGATAAAAGCATCAAGTTCCGTTAAATTCTTTTCATGTGACAAACTAGACGGCTTAGAGAACGCTAAGTTTTCACCGCGCGCCATTTGATTCATCATTGTTTGTAGTGAAAAGTTACTCAACCCATTTGCCCCCATATGCATTTGATAAAAAAATGATATAGAAAAAACCTTACCAAACTCTTAATTTGGGTCACATGGTATGCAAATGCTTGTTATAAATGGCCGTTTTACAAAAGGATTTTTGTAAATAGCGATCAATTTTTTATTCTAGCGAGGCAAATGAGGCGAAGCTTATTAACAATAAGCGAGACGAAATTTAACGAAGTTAGAATGAAAAAGTGGTGCTATTCCATGCCGATGGCGGACATATAGAGGTCGAGCAACTCATCTTCTTCACGGCGTTTCTCAATTTCCATCTTACGCAGCTTCATAATGCGGCGCATAATTTTCACTTCAAAACCGGCTGATTTTGCTTCGGCGTAAACATCTTTGATGTCTTCAGCGAGGGCTGATTTTTCTTCTTCTAATCTTTCGATACGGTCAAAAAAGGAGAGCAGACGTTTTCCGGCAACACCGCCAACATCACTTGTTTCATCACTGTCCGATTTAAATTCGGCAACATTCGTTGGATTATTCATCGCTTTATAGACCTTTCGTATATTTGATTATGAGAGGTAATAAAGCGCAAAAAAGCGCGCAACACCAGAGTTTTTCTAGTTTTTTAAAAGATATCCCAAAATTAGGAGTTTTTAATATCCTGAAACAACCCAATCTTCGATCTGCATCGCCTCTGGATTATCGTCCAGCCTAGAACGCGTGATTTGCAGACGTAATTTAATCTTACGGTTCACAAATTTATCCGTCTGCGATACATCAGATACGGCATTTTTAGGGAAAAGGCTCACCGCCACTGGCAATTGATACAGCCATTTGAATTTACCAGCAATCACACTGCTATTCAAAAAGATCGGCTTATCTTCAATATAAACACTCATATCCAAATCTTGCGTTCGTAAGCTTTCGGCGATACCTGATGAAATAAGATATTCCTGATATTTCTGATATCCAGCATCCGTAAAATAGGGCTGAACCGTTTTTGCATTCTCAGCAAAATTATCTTTGTTAAAAGACAACGCCTCTGACACAGCCGTCGTTATCCAAACCTGCAATTCTCGGTCTGAACGATGCGCCACATCTTGCGAAATCACATCTTCGTCACTATTGGCCGCAACGTCACGAATTTCCTGCACAAATCCCGCCTTTTCCGCATCAGGTAGTGTTATCACCGTAATGAAGGCATAAAAAATAAGCACAAAAATCGAGAAGAACGCGATCATTGGGATAAAGCGGGATATAAATTTTTCGTAACCAAATTCAGACATAAAGGATCAACTTCTAACTTTTTTTCTTCAAGATTTTACCAGCCGCACGCCCTATCACCAAGACATTATCAATACGTCGATCCAAAAAAGCACGTGTTTTTGCATGATCTTCAGAACTGTCATTCAACCAAGCCAGTGTTGTGGCACTAATAACGCCGCTCAACAGGCCACGTTTTGTGTATTTATTATAATCTGTCGCGTTATCGCCAGCCCACTTCCAAATTACGTCGGATGTCGCCCACACCATCTTCACGGCTACGGGCTTATTAAGCGGGTTTATCCAATGCGCCAATGACTGTCGCATCACATCTTTATACGGTGTCAAAAGCTGTAACCGCTGCCACACCCCTTCGGCCACAAGATCACGTATTTTCATATCATCTTTGTTAATAGATTTCAGTGCATCCAGCATCTGCATATCTGCCCACTCTGAAAAATAAGCAAGGAAGCTCGTAAGCTTCTTCGGGAAAACGCTTAACGCGACATCCGCATCATAGCCCGCCTTTTCCGCCGCCCCAACAATCACTTCCCACTTCAACCCATCGAAGGGAATATCGGCAAGGGCGTTATTCAAAATTTTATCTTTAATATTGTTTGTCGCTGTATTCATATCGCCTTTATGCCCGAATACAGATCGTAAGTCAAAAACCACGACAAAAAATGACTCGCCTTTAGCCCTTTAATAAGACAAAGATTAGACATGACACAAAATGATAAAAGACCAGAAGAAAAGGCCGATAAAGAACGCAGCACCATCGGCAACCGCATCGCCCGTTACAGCCGCGTATCAACCGCTATGGCAGGTTTAGGGGCGCGTATGGTCGGCGAGAAATATTTAGGCATCGACATCAAACGTGACGATCACGCCCGTAAATTAACCGAAAGCCTCGGCAACTTAAAAGGCCCCCTTATGAAGGTTGGTCAAATATTGGCGACCATCCCCGAAGCCCTACCCCCTGAATATGCCGAAGATTTTCAACAGCTTCAATCTAATGCGCCGCCTATGGGCTGGTCATTTGTACGCCGCCGTATGAAGGCCGAGCTTGGTGCCGATTGGGAAAGTAAATTCAAAAGCTTTGAAAAAGAAGCCGCCGCCGCCGCCAGCCTTGGTCAAGTTCACAAAGCCGTCACCCATGATGGTCAAAATATTGCCTGTAAATTACAATACCCAGATATGCAAAGCGCGATTGAAGCGGATCTCAATCAACTCAAAATGATCTTTTCTATCTACGGTAAATATGACAGCTCTATTGAGACAGGGGAAATCCACGCAGAATTATCTGAACGCCTACGCGAAGAACTTGATTACACGCTTGAGGCAAAGTACGAAAAAGTTTACGCCTATATGCTCCGCGACGAGCCAAACGTGCATGTGCCTAAAATCATTGATGAACTCTCAACCCCCCGCCTGCTTTGCTCAACATGGTTAGACGGTGACAAAATTTTAAATTTCAAAGACGCACCGCTTGAACAACGTAACGAGATTGCGATGAATATGTTCCGTGCGTGGTATGTACCACTTTATTATTATGGCATGATCCACGGCGATCCTCACTTGGGGAATTACTCCGTACGTCCTGATAACTCAATCAACCTGATGGACTTTGGTTGTGTGCGTATTTTTCCTGCAAAATTTGTTGGTGCGGTTATTGATTTGTATCACTCCCTTGAACGTAACGATATTGACCTCTCCGTTCACGCCTATGAAACATGGGGCTTTAAAAACGTAACCAAAGACCAAATTGAAATCCTCAATCAATGGGCGCGTTTCCTATATGGACCAATTTTGGACGATAAAGTCCGCCCTATCGGTGAAGTTACTAACGGCGTTTACGGCCGCGAAATCGCCGAGAGCGTCCATACAAAACTCAAAGAAATGAATGCCGGCATTGCCGTCCCGCGTGAATTCGTCTTCATGGATCGCGCCGCCCTCGGCCTTGGCTCCGTCTTCCTACACCTAAAAGCCGAAATCAACTGGCACACAATCTTCAACGAAATGATCGACGGCTTCGACGTCGATGTTTTGGCGAAGAGGCAGAAAGAAGCATTAGATATGTTTGAAATTAAAAATGGTGCGCCCTAGAGGATTCGAACCCGTTATCTCGCGCTTGCGCGATATAACCTTTTAAACAAGAGAGGTTCGAATATTATCGCCTATTGCACAAAGTGCATATTGGAAAATTATAAAATGGTGCGCCCTAGAGGATTCGAACCTCTGGCCTTTGGCTCCGGAAACCAACGCTCTATCCAACTGAGCTAAGGGCGCATTATTAAAAAGTGCCGTCATGCCCGCAAGCGGGAGGACGCTATTCTTATCCATCAACTTACATCAATACGCATAAAAAAAGCCAGCATTTCCATGCTGGCTTTATAAATCTTATAATAAATAGAATTAAGCAGCTTGCTGATTATTCTTCTCAGCAACTTGTGCTGTGATTTGTTGTTGTGTTTGACCAACGTTTGGACGGCTTGCTGCTTGTGCAAGGTCACCCATTGATACAACACCAACAAGACGCTTGTCGCGGTTTACAACTGGTAAACGACGAACTTGAATTTCGCCCATGTTGTTGCATACTTCTTCAACATCTTGATCGTCATAACAGTAGTAAGTTTTTGCTGTCATTACGTCACGTGCTTGGCACTCTGCTGGGTTTTTACCTTCAGCAACCGCGCGAATTGTGATGTCACGGTCAGTAATCATACCAACCATTTTGTCGTTTTCTGCCAATGGCATGAAACCACAATCCATGTCGCGCATTTGTTGCGCCACTT
>JALZUF010000191.1 GCA_023301785.1 Alphaproteobacteria bacterium
TCAATGAAAAAGAAAATGGACGGCCCTCAAGTGGTACGCATTGATGATGGTTACAACAATAAAGGTAGCTTAATTTTAAATAGCGGCAAAAGCTTTAGCTCACGCGCTTCTTCTGGCTACAACAACTAAGCCTTACAGCGATTAGAAATTTGAAAACGCCAATGTCTTTCGATGTTGGCGTTTTTTTTAACACGTAAAATTACGCTCACCTGTTACAGGGTCTCTATATGGTGTCGGAAGCTTAGGTTTTTCGGGTGGTGGTGGCTCAGGCGGATGTGCTGCTTTCCATTCGGCCAAAGAAGTACAATTAGCGGCTAAAGCATTATCCTGCGCCACAGGCTTACGCCATAGCTCACTAAACTTAGAAAAAACCCTAGCTGCATCAAAGTCACGAAACACGTTCATACTAACTTGCAATTGACGCACATGTACGCTCTATAGCGCCACGCACGGCTGTTCTTGTTTCTTCATTTGCAACATAGCTTTCAGATTTGGGAGGAATAACACCACTCAATTTTGTTTGAAGACCATTCGCAAATTGATTAACCAAGCTTGCACTATCAAGAGCAACTGCTTGTATCGTGCGGCCACCTGGCTTGCCACCTACATTTTTTTCAAACACATCGACTGTTGCCGTATTATCAGGATGAAACGATGCTAACGCACCAATACGACCAAAAGTCATAATATTTTGTGATCTGGTAACTGGTTTTCTTTTTGCCATGCCATTTGCTTTCTATTTCCGAAATGAAGTAAACACCCTAGCATCCGCACAACTTATGTCAATACAAGTTTAGACAAAGATATGATACAATGGCCTCGAATGTCCGTTTGCAATAAAACGGCACACGAAGCGAGAGACATCGTGATAGTGAAAAACGTCACAAAAATTAGAGCCTCATTTTATTGATATTCGCGGAAACGTCCCCCACCCCCTTAATTTGGAACGAACAAACTAAAGGACACCAATTCCATCAAATTTTTCAATACCTTACAAGGCGCTATTCGCACCATAAAACGTGTTGAATGTCTTCCGCGCCACACGCCAGCATCACAAGGCGATCAATCCCAAGCGCGATTCCGCCACTTGGTGGCAAACCATGACGCAGCGCCGCAATAAACTCTTCATCCAACGGATAACGTTCTCCATAAAGGCGCTCCTTCTCATCCATTTCAATATGATATCGACGCACCTGCTCATCCGCATCGGTCAGCTCAGAAAACGCATTGGCCAGCTCAATGCCACAGACATAAAGCTCAAACCGTTCAGCAAATCGTGGATCATCATCCTTCGGTTTAGACAACGATGCCATCGAAATTGGGTAATCGCACAAGAATGTTGGCGCATCCATGCCTAATTGCGGTTCAATCCGGTCATCCATGACACGAAAGAACAGATCATCCCATGCGTCATCATCCGCCGTATGAAGCCCCAAAGCCCGTACTGCCTCACGAAGCGCAGTCTTATCATCAAGAACCGCGATCAGGTCAATATCGGCATAACGCGCAAACGCCTCCACAACGCTCAAACGCTCAAAGCTTTTGAAAGGGTTGCATGAATGCTCTTTATACTTAAAAACCTTCGTATTGGCCGCTGTAGCGCAAGCGCGGAGCAAACCTTCAGTATCGTCCATGATGTCCTTATAATCAGCCTCAGTGCGATACCATTCGACCATCGTGAACTCACACCGATGGCGCTTTGATCCTTCTGCATTCCGAAATACAGGGCAGATCTGATAGATTTTAGACATTCCTGCAACCATCAGCTTCTTCATCGCAAATTCAGGACTTGTGTGCAGATAAAGGTGATCTTTGATTTCGCCATCAACACCGCGCAAATCCGTCCCAAAGGCGCGTATATGCGTATCAATAACAGGGCACGTTTGAAGAATCGGTGTCTCAACCGCGGTAAAGCCTTTAACGTCAAAAAAGCCACGGATCGCCGCCATGACAGCACTGCGAACCTCTAAATTTGAGCGTTTTTGGGTAAATACTTCTGGTTTCCACCATTTTGCATCAGAGTTTACTTGCATTTTGCTTTTGTTCCTTGTAAAAGATGGACAGAATTTACTTTAGAGGCAGAAAAAATGAAAGCAAATACACACCCAGATTACCACGAAATCACAATCGTGCAGACAGATGGTACAGAATTCACAACCCGTTCTACATACGGCAAGCCTGGTGATGTGATGAAATTGGACGTTGATCCATTGTCACACCCTGCATGGCAAGGTGGTACAGGTCAGGTTATCGAAAAAGGTCAATTGGACAAGTTCGAAAACCGTTATGGATCATTCTTGGCTTCAAGCCCAAAGAAGACAGAAGAGAAAAAAGAAGAAAAAGCATAAGCTTTCTTTTTATCTTAATAAGAATTCAAAACCGCTTATTCGTAACGAAGAGCGGTTTTTTTTATCGTTTTAAATGTCTTTGAAATCGTGGTGATGACAAATGTGCTTCGCCATAATGCTCATCCGGATTAGATTCCTGCGCCGCAATATGACTATAGAAACGCACTAGATAAACTTCCGTTTCTGCCGTCATTATTTTTTGAGGCGCTGGAGCGGAACGAAAATC
>JALZUF010000192.1 GCA_023301785.1 Alphaproteobacteria bacterium
CTTGAATATTATGATCAAGGTGAAAATAGAAGATTTCTGCCGCACGTTATTGAACCATCAACAGGTTTAACGCGCGGTGTTCTGGCTCTTATTTGTGAAGCTTACACGATTGATGAAAGCCGTCCGTCTGGCGTTTACATGAACTTTGATCCAAAAATGGCGCCAAAGAAAGCCGCCATTTTACCGCTGACGGCAAAAGAAGAGCATGTGCCATTAGCGCAAAAGTTGTACTTAGAATTGCGTGAAGAGTTTGTTGTTGATCTTGATATTAAACAAAATATTGGTAAGCGTTATGCGCGCCAAGATGAAATTGGTACACCATATTGTTTCACAATCGATAATGATACGGTTGCTGATGGTACGGTCACTGTGCGTGAGCGTAACACAATGGCGCAAGAGCGTATCTCTATCGATAAAGTTGCAGAGTACTTGCGTGAAAAACTTAAATAACAAAGGTCATTAAAATGGATAAAGATCCGATTGAAAAAGATGTGAAGGATGTACTTGTTGAAGATACGTCTGATGGATCAAAGAAAACATTGTTTGGTCGTCTAAGAAATTATTTCTTAGCTGGTATTTTGGTGACGGCGCCCATCAGTATTACTATTTTTGTGACATGGAAATTTTTAACATTCCTTGATAATAAGATCACGCCAATCATTCCGGCAATATATAATCCAAATACTTATTTGCCTGTATCTATTCCGGGCTTGGGGTTAATTATTGCGGTCGTATTCTTCATCGTTGTTGGTTGGTTTACACGTAACTTTTTTGGCCGTTTGTTGGTACGTATGTCGGAATTTATTGTGGAACGTGTTCCTGTTATCAATACAATTTATGGTGCGATCAAACAGATTTTTGAAACTGTGATGGCGTCCCAGTCTGATGCGTTTAAAGAAGTGGTGATGTTTGAATATCCACGTAAAGGCATTTGGGTGCTTGGTTTTGTGACGGGGACAACGCAAGGTGAAGTGCAAACGCACACAAAAAAAGATACGGTGAATGTATTTTTGCCAACAACGCCAAACCCAACATCGGGGTTCTTACTTTTTCTACCTAAAAAAGATGTGATCTATATGAAAATGTCTGTGGAAGAGGGGATCAAAATGATCGTCTCTGGTGGAATTATTACGCCGCCTATTAAGTCGGAGAAACCCCCGGAGTAGAGCCACCTTTACTATTATTTGATCCGCTGCGAGATTTTTCTTCTTGCTCTCCAATTAAGCGTCCAAGTTCAGTCATAGCATCACCCATACCACTTACAACGTTTTCGATTTGCGCACCTTTATCCGTCGTTGAAGAAGAGCCTGTGGTAACAGTAGCCTTCGCGGCATTTTGAAAAGCGCTTTGCTCAGGTGGTGTGATTTCAACGCTATATGATACTGCGGTTGCCGCTACTGTTGGTGCGTTAACTGGCTCAGTAGTTTCGCCAGCACCTGCTTTTTCGAATTCTCTCCAAGCTTTGTGCGCCGCATAATCCAGTTTTGGCTTATCCGATATGCCTGGGAAACGTGCTTCCGTTCCGTTGGCACTGTTCACAAAATTTAGAGCCATTGAACACATTGTTATATTATGAATTCCTGAAGGCTTAGTTGCTAATTTACCATCATCAGAGACAGATTCCATCATTCTTTCAACGTTATCTAATGCTTGTTGAGGTGTTAGTTTCTTAGGGTCAATTGTTTCTGGTTCAGCGGCAGTCGCCTTTGCCGTCGTTGGGCTTGCAACAGTTTGTTGCGCTGTGGCGTTCATATCTCGTGCTGATGTTGCACCAAATGACGTTGTGCCGTTCAAACTATCTAGCGCGCTTTGTGTCCAATCTGCTGTCGCAGGAGATACATTTACTTCAGGGGCGGTTGGAGCCGCAACTGGGCCTCCCATAATTTGCCAGTCTTTGAAGGCAATAGGGTCTATGCCTGCTTGGTTGTTTTCATGGGCAGGATATTTGTCATCTTTAAATGTAAGTGGTGCGTTACCATCTTGCGCACGTTCAGCATTTATTTCCTGTAACGCAAGGTTATGAAACGTACGGATATAACTATCTTCGAAGTGCATATTGATAACGCCAGTATCATTTACGCGATCTGTGTCTTGGTCGATGGCTTGCTTAACATGATCGATAACCATTGTTGGAGTCATAGCGGTTTGCGTCGGGATTCCTAAATCTTGTTTCATGGAAGCGGCACGCGCATCGGCCTCAAGGGCTTCTTGTCTAATTGCATTCCAATCGGCAATCGCCTGTGCATCAAGGGTTGGGTTACCTGAAGCATCGAGATCAAATCTCTTGTCGTACATATCTGCTGGTGGTAAGCCATTATCGACACGCACTGCGTTAATATCCTCCAATGCTAAGAAATATTTTGTTCTCTCGTAATTATCGTTGAACATAACTATTGTAACAGGGGCATCAGGGTCAATGGCTCTATCTATATCTTCTTGTATTGTTGCATAGAAGCGGCCAGCTTCTGTTCCTTGCGGCTCAGCGTTTGGATCATTAATCGTTGCGTCGTTTGCGGCATCGCCCATTTCTGCGGAATCCGCACGTCCGATTGAAATGTCTGCATCGGAGTCTGGTGCATTTATGCTTTGTAAATATTGGTTTGCTTCTGTGATGGCTTTTATAATAGCGCGTTTTTTCTCTGGATCTTGATCCATTAATTGCTGAAGCTCTGCATCCGTAATTGGGTTGTGAACTGTAATCTGCTTGGTATCACCACTGATGGAGTTCATATATTGGACGGAGCCTTGCGTGAAAACTTTCTTATATAACTCATCTGGTGTTAGGTCTGCGTTGGCAACAGTGATCGGTTCACCTGATGTTGGGTTGAAGCGAACATCAATCGTAATGCCAGCATCAACAAAGCTTGCATCACGGCTTGCCATGTAAACCATGTTGAATAATTTTTCTGGTGTCTGCGCACCAATCATTTTGATTTGATCGTGCTTCACTAAAAACGCATCTTCATCGTCAATTTTAAAAACGATACCTTTGCTTGCATCCAATACTTGCCAATCATCTTCTGGCTTAAGAGTAGGGATTATTTTTTCTGCGAGTTCTCTTAATGGTGATGTGGTTTCACCATCTGGAATGTCAAAATCTGCTTTTTTAAGGTGGAATTCTCTACCAAGGGATTGCATCCACGCATTAAGGGTGTCTTGATTATCATCAACGAAATCGTCGCCAAAAACTTCTTTGAGGACGTCCGTAAATTTTCTAACTTTTCTGTCGCTAAGCTCTTTGTAATCACGAGCATTAGGATTGCTAATAACAGCCATTTCTCACCCTTTATTATGTTAACATACATTAACACATTATTAACCATTTGTGCAAGTTTTTCTCATTTTTGCGTTTTTAACCCGCTCTCAGCCTTGTTATCGCCTGATCTTGCTCAAATAAATATAGCAGTGTTTTGAGGGCAATTCCACGCGGTGATTCCAGATTTTCATCGTTATGCAGGATCAATTTTGTATCATCGCGGGCGGTGACCAATAAATCGCCGTGCGCCGTTAAATCAGCCAGTTTAAACGTTGGCATACCACTTTGGCGTGTACCGAGAATTTCACCGCCGCCGCGTAGTTCTAAATCCTTCTCCGCAATAACAAAGCCATCTTCTGTCTCGCGCATAATACGTAGGCGTTCTTTGGCGGTTTGCCCTAGCCCTGCGGCATAAACAAGGAAGCAGAAACTTTTCGCCGCCCCACGTCCAACGCGCCCACGCAGTTGGTGAAGTTGGGATAGACCAAAACGTTCAGCCTGTTCGATGACCATGATATTGGCTTCAGGGACATTGACGCCAACCTCAATCACGGTTGTGGCCACCAAGATTTTAATATGACCCATGGCAAAATCACGCATGACGTCGTCTTTTTCTTGCGCTTTCATTTTACCATGCACCAAGCCAACCTCTGCACCAAAGCGTTCACGTAAAATATCGTACCGCGCTTCGGCGGCTTGTAGGTCTAAAAACTCGCTGTCTTCGACTAAAGGGCAAACCCAATAGGCACGCGCGCCTTTTTCAAGCTGACGCGCAATGGCATCAATCATTGTCTCGACTTTTTCTTTAGGGAGCAGGCGGGTATCGACTGGTTTTCGTCCCGGTGGTTTTTCATCAATACGGCTGACTTCCATATCACCATAGGCGGTGAGGGTCAGCGTGCGGGGAATAGGGGTCGCCGTCATTACCAACACATCTGTGCCATTTGATTTTTGCGAGAGGGCAAGGCGTTGATGCACACCAAAGCGATGTTGCTCATCAATAACCGCAAGGCCTAAATCTTTAAATTCAATAGTGTCTTGGAATAATGCGTGTGTGCCAATAACAACTTGTGCCTCGCCAGATTTAATTTCTTCTAAGATGGCCTCGCGCTCTTTACCTTTGTTGCGACCTGTTAACGTCACATAAGTTACACCCGCCGCGTCCAGCCATTCGCCAAAGCTTTCTTCATGTTGCTGCGCCAAAATTTCTGTGGGTGCCATGATGGCGGCCTGCGCGCCGCACTCAATCGCGTTCATCATGGCGCAAGCGGCAACAATAGTCTTACCGCTACCAACGTCGCCTTGGACAAGACGTAACATACGAAGTGGCGATGTCATGTCCGCATCAATATCATCGAGGGTCCGTTGTTGTGCGCCCGTTAATTCAAACGGCAATGTCGATAAGATTTTGTTCCGTAATTTATTTTCTGGCTTCCAACTACGTCCGTTTAATTTGCGTTGATGCAATCGCACAAGCGCCAATGAAAGTTGATTGGCAAGAAGTTCATCATAAGCAAGACGTTCCCGCGCGGGGTGCGCTGGCGATAGACCTGCTTCATCATTTGGATTGTGCAATGCTTCGATTGCTTTGTGCCAATCTGGCCATTTGTTTTTCTTTTTATATTCGGCATCAAGCCATTCACTTAATTTTGGAATTGTACCCAACGCGCCGTTGATCGCTTTTTTAACGGTTTTATTTGTTACACCAGCAGTGAGCGCATAAATGGGTTCAATCGTTTCGATGGCGTCGCGCTCGTCTGGCTTGCCAACCATGTCGGGATGCACCATCTGCATCTTGCCTTGGTAATGTTCGACCTTGCCACTAATGACGCAGATTTCACCAATAGGCAGTTGTTTGGTGATCCAATCTTTATGGGCATTAAAGTAAATGATATCAATTGAGCCTGTGCCATCGTTTGCATTTATTTTTGACGGCAAGCCGCGGCGCGGTGCAAAGCTGTGTTTTTCAATTCGCACATCCATTGTGGCAATTTTACCATCGGGCGCATCTTTGAGTTTGGGTGAAAAGCGACGATCAATAAAATCGATAGGCTTATGATGAAGAACATCAACAACTTTACCGCCACGCATAAGCTTCTCAAATAAGGGCGCAGTTTTAGGGCCCACACCAGGAAGGGTGGAAATTGCTCTGAATAACGGGTCTAATTCAAATGGACGGCTCATGCTTATTTATTTTAGCTCAGGCGCGAAGACGCGCCACGCCTTTCTTTTATTGTCATTTGCTTCTTATTATAAATGCTGTAAAACATAGGCATGATTGTAGAAAGCTTAGAAAAGAAGCGCAAGAGATTGATTTTTAGATCTTGGCATCGCGGTATGAAGGAAATGGATCAAATCATAGGCTCTTTTGCCAATGATTATGTCCCAACTTATAGCGAGGCAGAGCTTGCTTTATTCGAAGAAGTGCTTCAAAACTCTGATCCAGAGTTATATGACTGGATTTGTAGACGTATCGAAGTACCTGCAAACAAGGTTAATCCAATTTTAGACGAGATATTAAAGTATAATTATGCCGCCAAACGCAGCACAGGAAGCGACGAAGCAAAATTCTCCTGACGAGAAGTCAAACCAAGGGAGTAGTCCGTCTACATTATACGGTGCGCCTGAAGGGCAAGATGCGAGAGTGCTTGCCGACAAAGCGCGAGAGCTGGCAAAATCACAGAAAATTTTTACGCATATTGCCTTAGACGATGGCCGCGCTGAAACGCTAAAAGACCTGCTTGCATTCTTTGCCCCTGATGTTGAGATCATCGATTTTCCCGCTTGGGATTGCCTGCCTTATGACCGCGTATCGCCCAGTAACGATATTGTGTCGCGCCGCGTCAGCAGCTTAGCGGAATTGCTGGCTTGGAAAGCGGATGATAAGTTTTTACCGCGTATTCTGATCACAACGATTAATGC
>JALZUF010000193.1 GCA_023301785.1 Alphaproteobacteria bacterium
GGACATATGTTTCCAGCAGAATCTTTAGCGCGCGACTTAATTGGACGTGGTTATCGTGTTGCTTTGGCTACAGATGTTCGTGGTAAAAAGTATGAGCCTTTTGCTGATGGTATTCCTGTTTATGTGCTAAAATCTGGTGCATCAAAGCCAGGTTTTTTTAGTAAATTTAAAACGGTATTTTCTTTGGGTATTGGTGTTTTGCAAGCGCGTAAATTGATCGATAAATTAAAACCTGAAGTAGTTGTTGGATTTGGTGGTTATCCATCATTTCCTGCCGTGCAGGCCGCACAAAAAAAACATATCCCAACTGTTATTCATGAATCAAATGCAGTTTTAGGCAAAGCCAATCACTATCTTGCACCAAAAGCAGATCGTATTGCGATCGCATGGCCAAAGATTGAAGGCATGAAAGAAAGTGATTCTGTCCGTACGGTTGTTACGGGTAATCCTGTTCGGCCAGATATTGCGGCGCTTTATAACAAGCCTTATCCTTCCTTGGATCAAGATGGTGTTCTACGTATTTTTGTGATGGGCGGTTCTCAAGGGGCAAATGTATTCGGAGAGGTTATCCCTGCAATGGTTGATAATTTGTCGGATGCGCATAAGCAAAGATTAGAAATTGTACAGCAATGTAGAGAAGAAAATATTGAGACAGTACGTAAAGCGTATCAAGAAGCGGGCGTGAAAGCGGAGCTTCATACTTTTATTAATAATGTTTCAGAACAGCTTGAGAAATGTCACCTTTTCATAGGGCGTTCTGGTGCAAGTACAGTGTCAGAAGTCGTCACAGCAGGGCGACCAGCCATCTTTGTGCCTTATCCTTATCATAAAGATCAGCAACAAAAGCGTAATGCCGATGCTGTTTTTGATGCCGGTGGTGCTTGGGTTATGACCCAAGATGGTTTTACGGTAGAGGCTCTTCTTGCAAGGGTAGAGAATTTTTTACAAAGTCCAGAGGCCTTGTTTAATGCAGCAGAAAACGCACGTACTTGTGGTAAGCCAGACGCGGCCAGAAAATTAGGGAATGTTGTTACGGCATTGGCAAGTGGATGGAATAAAAGCGAGAACAAGACGTTCGACCTGACACAAGGTAGAGATTAAGAATTAGTATTAAGTAAGGGGAATTACAATGCGCGCAATGCCACAAAATATAGGGAAAATTCATTTCGTCGGTATCGGCGGAATTGGTATGAGTGGGATTGCCGAAGTGTTAAACGCTTTGGGATATGAAGTGCAAGGTTCTGATATGGCTGAAGGCGCGAATGTTGATCGTTTGCGTAAGAATAATATTAAAGTCTTCATTGGGCACTCTGAAGAGAATATTAAAGATGCGGCGATTGTCGTTGTATCATCTGCGATTAAACCAGAAAATCCAGAATTAAAAGGGGCGAGAGAGCAACGTAAAACCGTTGTACGCCGCGCCGAAATGTTGGCTGAACTTATGCGTATGAAGTGGTCTGTTGCTGTTGCGGGTACGCACGGTAAGACAACGACGACTATGATGGTCGGTACAATGTTGGAAGAGGCGGGATATGATCCAACGGTTATTAACGGCGGTGTTGTTAATAGCTATGGAACGAATACACGTATTGGTATGAGTGACTGGATCGTTGCGGAAGCTGATGAAAGTGATGGTACTTTTACGAAGTTGCCTGCAACTGTTGCCGTGGTCACGAATATTGATCCAGAGCATTTGGATCACTATGGCAGTTACGATAATATCAAGGCCGCGTTTAGACGTTTTATAAATAATCTTCCTTTCTATGGCTTTGCTGCTCTTTGTTCGGATCATCCCACGGTGCAAGCGATGATTCCTGAATTATCGGATCGCCGTGTTATTACTTATGGTTTTAATCCGCAAGCTGATGTGCGTGCGACGAATGTGCGCTCTAGCGCGGAAGGTAATATATTTGATGTTACTTTTGCAGGTTGGATGACGGATGGTGAGGAGCAAACGCTTCGTGATGTTTTTCTGCCTATGTTAGGTGATTATAATGTTTCAAATTCATTGGCATCACTGACTATTGCCCATGAAATGGGTGTTCCTGCGGCGATCATGAAGACAGCTATGAAAAACTTTAGTGGTGTTAAGAGACGCTTCACGAAGACAGGCGTTAGTCATGGCGTGACGATTATTGATGATTACGCACACCATCCCGTTGAGATTAAGGCTGTTTTAAAAGCGGCGCGTCAGGCGGTAGATGCGGATGGTAAAAAGGTTATTGCTGTTATGCAGCCCCACCGTTACTCAAGACTTAATGATTTATTTGATGATTTTTGCGCCTGTTTTAATGATGCAGATGCGGTTTTGATTACAGATGTATATGAAGCTGGCGAGGCGCCGATTGAAGGAGTCGACAAAGAACATTTGGCGGCGGGTGTTAAGGATTGTGGGCATAAAAATGCGCGAGCATTACCGTCCCAAGCAGAATTAGCGTCTATCGTTTCAGATATGGTTGAAGATGGTGACTATATTATTTGCCTTGGTGCTGGCTCAATCAGTAAGTGGGCTTATGAATTGCCAGAGCAACTAGACGCGGAGTTTGCCAATAAACAAAAGCAGAGCGCCTAAAATTAATGGAAATATTTACACTAATAATTCTTAAGCTTTTGCCATTATATTTCTTTATTTTTCTTGGGTATGTTGCTGGTCGTTTCTTCCATATTGAATCTAAGCAAATTGGAACACTTGTTATATACGTCATCATGCCATTCGTCTTTATGTTTGGACTATGGGGGGCAGATATTCAGGCAAGCGATCTTTCGATCGTTGCTATTATTTGGATGCTAAGTGGAATCGTTGCGTTTTTGGCTTATCACTTGTGTGGGCTTATATATAAAGGCAAGTCTAGTAACCTTATGGCTTCGGGCTTATCCTCAGGGAACTCGGGATATTTTGGCATTCCTGTTGCGCTAATATTATTTGATGCAGATGTTTTTGGTGTTTATCTGTTGGCGGCAATATCGAATTCGATGTTTCAAATCACAGTTGGATATTACTTATTGGCCTTAGGGAAGTTTAAATGGCAGGAGGCGTTAAAGAAGCTTGTGATGCTACCTCCTTTATATGGTGCAGTTGCAGGTTTATTGCTTTTTGCTTTAAGTGTGCCTTTACCAGAAGCTGTTCGTGATGTTTCTTTTACGTTAAAAGAAGCCTTTGTGGTTTTGGGGATGATGATTATAGGATTGACGTTGTCTAGTTTTAAGACAATTAAGCTTGATATGAAGTTTATATCAATGGCGATGTTTATCCGTTTTATGATTTGGCCGTTACTCGCAATCGGTTTTATTTCGATTGATAAAACTCTTCTAGATGGGATGTTTGAGCCTATTCATTCTATCGTAGTTCTCTTTAGTCTTCTGCCTGTGGGGGCTGATTTTGCTATATATGCAGCTAATCTTAATTTATATCCGCAACGCGCAGCCACAGTTGTTTTAATTAGCACTTTATTGGCCGCGCTGATCATTCCATTGGTGTATGCAATAATATGAGTAAAATAGACATTAACAAATTACCTGAAGTAAGGGGACGTTATACCGCAGACGCGCCACTAGGTGAAAAGGGTTGGTTCCGTTGTGGCGGTAAGGCGGAGGTTCTTTTCAAGCCTAAAGATCAAGATGATCTTGTTCATTTTTTAAAGAACTGTCCAAGCGAGATTCCTGTTTATGTTTTTGGTGCTTTGTCGAATACGATTATCCGTGATGGTGGATTGCGCGGTGTTGTTATCCGCTTAGGACGTGATTTTTCTAACATTGATGTTGAAGGTGATATTATACGCGCTGGTGCGCTGGCGCTGGATGCAAATGTCGCCAATGTTGCGGCCGATCACGGTTTAGGCGGCTTAGAATTTTTAAGTGGTATTCCAGGCTCAATCGGTGGCGCTGTTAAGATGAACGCTGGGTGCTATGGTACCGAAGTCAAAGATGTGATGGTTGAAGCGATTATTATAAATCGTGATGGTTTAATTCAAAATATCAAACCAGAAGATTTAAAAATGACGTATCGCCACACAAACATTGAGGCAGATCAGATTGTGGTGGCTGCAACATTTAAGGGTGTTAAAGAAAGCGCGGACGATGTTAAAAAACGTATCGCGGATATCAAAGAAAAACGTGAGCAATCACAACCGATTAGAGAAAAAACCGGAGGCTCTACTTTTGCGAATCCTTCTATAGAAGATTTAACAAAGGCGGACGTGGACAGAGATACAAAAGTTTGGCAACTTATTGATAAGGTTGGTGGGCGCGGCCTTAAGGTGGGTGGCGCGCAAATGAGCGTAAAGCATTGTAATTTCATGATAAATAGCGGCGATGCGAGTGCGGAAGACCTTGAGGCTTTAGGTGAAGAAATACGGAAACGCGTTGCAGATGAAATGGGAATCACGCTACGCTGGGAGATTAGAAGATTGGGAGATATAGCATGAAAAAGAACGTGACATTATTGGTGGGTGGTTGGAACTCAGAGCGTGAAGTTTCGGTCAACAAAGGTAAACATGTTGAAGCCGCTTTGCTTGAAGCGGGATATGACTTAACCGTCGTTGATGTTACGCAGGATATCCCTAAGCTCATTCAAGATTTAACACCAAAACCTGAGGCAGTATTTAACAATCTTCATGGCCGCATTGGTGAAGATGGCGTTATACAAAGTTTACTTACATTGCTTGAAATTCCTTATTCTCATTCTGGTGTCATGGCATCGGCTATGGCGATGGATAAAATAATGGCGAAACGTATTGCTCAATCTGTCGGTGTGCCTGTGGCAAAAGGCGGCCTTGCGACTAAGGGGGAGGTCAATGCGGAATCTGTTGTTCCTCGTCCATATGTTGTGAAGCCTTATGATGGTGGCTCTAGTGTTGATATTTTCATTATTAAAGAAAATGATAATCATCTGGATACCGTGATACAAAATTGGAGCTATGGTGAACATGCTATGGTTGAGGAGTATATTGCTGGTAAAGAGTTAACTGTTGCTGTGCTAGATGGTAAGGCGCAAGCAGTGACAGATATAATCTCTCATACTGGTGGCTTCTTTGATTATGAGGCAAAATATGAAGATGAGCGAACAGAATTGGTGCTTCCTGCAAAAATTCCGCAAGATGTCTATGATGCGGCTTTGGATTATGCCGAACGTGTGTATAATGTATTAGGGTGCAATGGTTTAGCGCGCTGTGATTTTCGTTTTGATGATGAAAAGGGTATTGATGGCCTTTGCTTCTTGGAGATCAATACGCAGCCAGGTTTAACCGCTGAATCAATTGGCCCATCACAATGTGTCTATAACGGCATGTCCTTTGTTCAACTCTGTTCTCATCTCGTGGAAACTGCAAAATGTCATGGTTTAATAGAAAGCCCAGGAAAAAAATCAAACAACGCAAATCCGTCATCAAACGACGGAGCGCATCGTCAGAGCGCTTAATTACGTATGCTCGTAAATTCGGTGCTGTATTAGGTGTTGTTACTTTACTGGCCTGGATGGGGGCTTGGTTTTTCCTGTCTGGCTCAGACGTAAAAACTCAGAATTGGATTAAAGAAAAAACATATAATGTCTCTAAATCGGCTGGTTTTGAAGTGCAGAATATCCTTGTTGAAGGGCGTAAACATACAGATAGCGAAATTTTAAAAGCTATTTTAAATGTTGAAAAAGGTGATCCTATTTTTGCCTTTAACGCGATGGACGCGCACAAAGAAATTCAGAAAATATCATGGGTGAAAGACGTTACAGTGGAACGTAGATTGCCGAATACTATATACATTAATTTAGAAGAACGTGTCCCTATGGCCTTGTGGCAAAAGGATAAAAAGCTATCTTTAATTGACACGCAAGGTCAGGTTTTAACAAATCAAAATTTAGATAAGTATAAAGATTTTATAATCCTTTATGGTGAGGAAGCGCCTGTTCAGGCACCTGATTTTATGAAGTTTCTTGTCTCTGAACCTGCCATCCTAAAGCATGTTGAAGCCGCTCACTTAAAATCAGGAAGACGTTGGGACTTGATTGTTAAAACTGGAGCAACAATCCAGCTGCCTGAAGAAAATGTTGAGCTGGCTTTTAGGCAGTTGGTTTCTGTGAATGAGCAAAATCAAATTTTAGAAAAAGATATAAAAACAATTGATATTCGTGACCCAACGCGTATCTTGGTGCGTACACATCCTGGGGCAGTACAAAAGTACCAAGCAGGATATAGTTCTAACACCTCTCAAGGTAATCCTATTTAGTTAATCAATGAAGCAAAAGACACTATCACGCGGAACAATGCTTGCGGCCTTAGATATAGGGTCGCACAAAAACGCCTGTTTTATCGGGCGTGTTATTGATGATGAGGGCGGTGTTGAGGTTTTGGGTGTCGGTTATCAGGTGTCGAAAGGCGTTAAGACTGGCACTATAGTTGATATTGACCTGGCAGATAATGCGATAAGGCAAACCGTCAATACAGCAGAAAACATGGCAGCAGAGGTTATGAAGGGGTATCCATTACGCGAAGTCGTGGTCAATGTCCCTGGTAATCAAACGAAATCAAATAACTTGTCTGTGAATGTGGAGATTAATGGTCAGATTATTAGTCAAAACGATATATCAAAAGCGCTGGTTAAGGCGCAAGAACAAGTTGTTGGTAATAATATAGAGCTTATTCATACGATGCCTGTTCACTATCTTATTGATGGTAACGAGGGCATTCGCGATCCTGAGGGTATGACTGGGCAGTCTATGGAAGTTAACGTCCATATCGTCCAAGGCGATTTAGGGCCTTTACAAAATGTGGCTAATTGTGTTGATCGAAGCCATTTAGATATTAATGCATTATGTTCTTCTGCCTATGCCTCTGGTTTATCATGTCTTGTTGAAGATGAAATGGATCTTGGTTGTACCGTCATTGATATGGGGGCCGGGGTAACATCTTTTGCCGTATTCCAAGGCGGCGCAATGATTCATTCTGATGCTATTCCTGTTGGCGGCTGGCACGTGACCAACGATATTGCGCGCGGTCTGACATGCTCAAATGTAGATGCGGAAAGATTAAAGACGTTATATGGAAGTGCTATTGTGACGAGTAGTGATGAAAACGAACTTATCGACGTGCCGCAATTGGGCGAAACGGATGAAACAATGCCTAATCATATTCCCCGTTCTTTGTTGATTGGTATTATTCAGCCAAGGTTAGAAGAAATATTAGAAATGGTACGAGAACGCCTTGATTCTAGCATTCACAGCAAAATGGTGGGGCGCCGCATTGTATTAACTGGTGGCGGCAGTCAGCTTCCTGGCGTACGCGATTTGGCGCAACTAATTCTGGATAAACAGGTTCGATTGGGTCGTCCTATCAGGCTTAGTGGTTTGCCTGATGCCGTAAGCGGTCCAGCGTTTTCCACAGCCGCAGGACTTTTGACCTATGCCGCTTCGCACACGCACGAAATGCCGTCGGCGATTAAAGAAACCGTTGATAATGGGTCGCTTTTTTCACGATTTAAGGTCTGGTGGAAAGAAAACTGGTAACGGTTTAGCAGTTATCCCAAAACTATCCATCACTTATCCACAGTGATGTACATTTAATTTCCCTCTCTTCTTGTTGAATTTTCGAAACATGACAAACTAATAAAAAGTTGATTCATTTGAATCGTTTAGTTGAAGTTTCTGAAGTAGTTTCTGGGGAAAATATATAAGAAAAACAAAACAATAACCCGCCGTTTTTTGTAATCATGTCGAATTTCCTATTTTGTCTTGCAAGAAATAAACATAGAATCTTTTAAGAAGTCCCGATCATGGAGGTCCAAACATTATGATTAATATTAGCATTCAAACACCAGAGGTACAAAAATTGTCTCCCAAAATTACAGTCGTCGGAGTCGGCGGAGCAGGCGGTAACGCCGTAAATAATATGATTTCTTCCGGATTGGAAGGATGTGAATTTCTTGTCTGTAATACAGATGCACAAGCGTTAGAAGGATCACTTTGTGATAATCAGCTTCAGCTTGGTGCGCATGTTACGGGCGGCCTTGGAGCGGGCGCAAAGCCAGAGATTGGTGAAAAATCAGCGCATGAATCTCTTGACGAGGTGATGCAGTATCTTGAAGGCTCAAATATGGCTTTCATAACGGCCGGTATGGGCGGTGGAACTGGAACTGGCGCAGCGCCTGTGATTGCTAAAGCATGTCGTGATAATGGTATTCTTACTGTCGGTGTGGTGACTAAGCCTTTCCATTTTGAAGGTACGCACCGCATGAAGCAAGCCGAAGCAGGTATTGAGGAAATGCAAGGCTATGTTGATACGTTGATTGTTATTCCTAATCAAAATTTATTCCGTGTTGCGAATGAAAAGACAACTTTTGCCGAAGCATTTAAAATGGCAGATAGTGTTCTTCAGTCGGGCGTACGTGGTGTGACTGACTTGATGGTTATGCCTGGTCTTATCAACCTTGATTTTGCGGATATCCGTTCGGCTATGCTGGAAATGGGTAAAGCGATGATGGGAACTGGTGAAGGCGAAGGTGATCGTCGTGCAACAGAAGCAGCAGAAGCGGCGATTAACAATCCATTGTTGGATGATGTTTCAATGAAGGGTGCACGCGGCGTTATTATTAACGTGACTGGTGGTGCCGACATGACATTGTTTGAAGTTGATGAAGCTTGTAATCGTATTCGTGATGAAGTTGATCAAAATGCAAATATTATTTTTGGTTCGACTTTCGATGAAAAATTAGAAGGCTCTATGCGTGTATCTGTTGTTGCAACAGGTATAGAATCTGCAGAAGCGGCTAAAACATCTGGTGGAACAGGCGGCGTTCGCGTCACACCTGTTACGAAACCAAAAGAAATGATGAGTAAATCTTCTGTTAGTTTTCCGCAAACTGAGGTTGCACGTGCGATGACTTTAAATGCACGCCAAGAAACGGCACCTGTTAGCAAAGTTGTTTCACAAGGTCAGAGTAGTACCCAAGAAGCACCTGCTGCGCCAAAAACAGAATCAATGTTTGAACAGCAAGAGTTTCATGCGGCGCCTGCAACGAATGTTAATAACACAACATCTGAAATGCGTGCGCGTGTACATCAGGGAAACTTTATTCCACCGATGCCGATTGTGCCTGAGCCACAAGAAGAAGTTGCTTATGCACCGTCAGTTATGGCGACGCAACAGCAGCCAACTTATGCTCAACCGCAACAAACACCTGTTACGACTTCTGTGCCATCTGTTGCACCAAAAACTGAAACAGAGACACAAGTACAACCTGCCGTTGCTCAGGCTACACAAGGTCTTGTTTTAAGACCGCCTGTTCCAGGAGCACATGCAGCATCTTCTGAGAAACGTAAAACGCCGTCACTACTAGAGCGTATTACTGGAGCTTATGGCAATGTTAAGAGTGGCTTTTCACATGATGATGAATCTTTTGAAAGTAGACCAAAAACATCAGGTGGTTTTCATTCTGAAAACACATCAAGCCCGTCTCAAGGTAAGTTAAATATTGATACGCCAGCAGCGCCTAGTAGCTCAAATGAAGAAGATTTAGACATTCCAGCTTTTCTTCGTCGTCAAGCAAACTAAGCTGCATAATTAATTAAAGTTTATCTGGTGTCCTCCAGATGAGATAACTAGGGAGCCTTTTGGCTCCCTTTTTTTTTGTTTCATTACAATACCTTAGGAGGTGTAACATAGCGTTACAGAGTGTGAGTTTTTTAAAATCATACAAAAGTATATATTGAATTATATTATAAAGGATAAGCTTCGATGCAACACACGTTAAAACAGACTGTTCAAATTAGTGATATCGGCCTGCACTCTGGTGCTATGGTTCATGTGATCATTAAGCCAGCAAATACGGACACAGGTATTGTTTTTAAACGTGTTGATGTTGAAGATAAGGACAATGTTATTCCCGCAAAATGGGACCATGTTGTTGATACACGTTTATGTACTGTTATTGCGAATACTGCGGGTGTTTCTGTTGGAACTATTGAACACTTGATGGCGGCATTCCAAGGATGTCATATTGATAATGCTATTGTAGAAATTGATGCGGCTGAAGTCCCTATCCTTGATGGAAGCTCATTACAGTTTACAAAAGCCTTTGATGAAGTTGGTGTTCAAGTCCAAGGTAAGCCGCGTAAAGCCATTCGTGTTTTAAAAGAAGTTACTTATATTGAAGGTGACAAAAAAGTTGTTCTGTCACCAAATGATGTCCCTGTTTATGGCGGATCAATTTCATTTGATAATGAAACCATTGGGACACAAAGCTATGAAGTAAAATTATTGAATGGTAATTTCAAGCATGATCTTGCCGATTGCCGTACTTTTTGTATGCTTAAAGACGTTGAAATGATGCAAGCCAATGGCCTTGCTTTGGGTGGTAGCTTAGATAATGCCATTGTTGTGGATGATAATGGGGTCATGAATGAGGATGGTCTGCGTTGCCAAGATGAATTTATTCGCCATAAGCTATTAGATGCTATTGGTGATTTATCTTTGTGTGGAGGCTTATTCCTTGGCCGTTATGAAAGTCATAAAGCGGGGCATGATATGAATAATAAGGCGCTTCATGCTCTTTTTGCCAATCAAGACGCTTGGGAGCTCATTGATTTGTACGTGGATATAGAGGAGGGCGATAAGAGCCCGTATGTCCATGAAGTTCAATCAGCGAACGCTTAAGTAATAACCATAATTTCTTATATTTTTGTTGTTAATTATGAGGTTAGGGCTTTCCCTTAACCTCTAAAATGCGCTATTAATAACCTATGCAACATAATATGAAATTCTATTTATCTCTAGTCCTTGTCTTAACAATAGTTGGATGTTCTTCGTCAAAACAAACAGATGGCGTCGACTCTTCTGCTGTTATTGATGAGACCCAAACCGCCGAAGTCATTTATGAAGAAGCTAGTGTTGAATTAGATAATAAGAAATACCGTGCTGCTATTGAAAAATTTCAAACGGTGGAACGAGAATACCCTTATTCAAAATGGGCGACAAAAGCGCAAATGATGGCAGCATTCGCTGCATATCAAGATGATAGTTACGATGAAGCAATATTAGCGTTAGATCGATTTGTCGAATTACATCCCGGCAATGAAGATGTTGATTACGCTTATTATTTAAAGTCTCTCGCTTACTATGAGCAGATATCAGACGTTGCACGTGATCAGGCGATGACTGAGCAAGCGTTAAAATCTTTTGATACGTTGATTAAACGCTTCCCAAACAGTGAATATGCAAGAGACGCTCGCCTGAAACGAGACTTAACCTTGGATCACTTGGCTGGCAAGGAAATGGAAATTGGACGTTACTACTTAAACCGTAATCAAATTAATGCGGCTATAAATCGTTTCCGCACAGTTGTTAAAGATTATCAAACAACAACACATGTGCCAGAAGCGTTACACCGTTTAGTTGA
>JALZUF010000194.1 GCA_023301785.1 Alphaproteobacteria bacterium
AATAAGATCTTGAAAAATCATATAATTTCTAATTTTTTTTAATCAATAAGCGCCTAAAAGTCAAAGGAAATGCAGTGAAAAGGGGATTTCAACGAAGAAGTCTAATTCTGTTATTTATTTTTTAACCGATTAGGGTCATTATTGTTGAATATATTCGTTTTCTTATCATTCTTATTAGCGAATATTCATGTCGAAAGAAAATTTAATATGAAAATTATTATTATAGATCGAGATCAGCTTGTTTCTCAAATGATTACATCAAAGATACAAAGCGATGAGATTGTCGTTGTTGAAGAGAATGTAAAAAACGATGCGATTGAAAAAATTTCTCAGGAGCCATTCGATGTTGTGATTATGGATCCTACACCCTTAAAAGACGCGCAAGCAATGATCTTAAATATTCGCCGCGTTTCACGCACTTATCCTTACATCATCGTGATGGGTGAAGACATTGATACAATCGAGCTTATTCAAAATGGGGCGAACAATGCAATTGAAAAGCCAGTTGATACGGAAAAGTTAAAACGAATACTTTCAAATATTGCCGCTTTAAATGAGTTTTCTGGTCGTCTTTCTAATACGGAAGAAGACTTCCCAAGCGCAGGTGGTGTTATCTCGAAATCAGCGTTTAACCAACTATTTTTATCGAGTATTGATCGCGGATGGCGTTATGCAGAGAATGCACATGTTTTATCTGTTTCAATCGAAAACTATAAAGAGATCCAACAATTAGATGGCGATTTTCATGCGAACTATGGCGCATCAAAATTAGCGCATCATTTAGTAAAGCTTAGACGTCAAAGTGATATTATTGGTCAAACGGGTGTAAACGAATTTTCATTACTGTTGCAGCGGGTTGCCAATGAAACAGAGGCAGAGGATGCCGCAAAGCGTTTTGCAACGTCGTTGGATGAGATCAATGATTTCATTCCTCCAGAAGGTAACGCGTTAAAAATCCGTGTTTCTTTACTGGCGTTACCGACAGGTAAATCGATGTTTGACCAAACTATTTTAAAACAAGCTGCTTAAGTTCAGATCAAATGTTAATGAGTGAATGAATTAATTTGCTTATCGCATCTTATTCCCTAATAATAGAGTTAGTTTCAGTGTTGCATTCGCAAACATAACTCATGTCGTGGAATATTATTCTAATGTTTTTATTTTTAAAACAAACATATCAATTTTTCGTTGTAACAATGTTCATTGCATTGTCGTTTGTTGGCATGTTGATGGGGGCATATATTCTACTAGATAACTCTCCTGAACAAAAAGCGCAGACATACATACAAGCGAGTGCATCGCAAAACCACATTATAAGTGCGTTATCTTATGTGCCTTATAATACACAATATTGGACGGCACTTGATGATGCCTTAAAGGTGAAAAGCGCTTCAGAACTTGAAGAAAAACAAATTACTTTGATGCGCTTAAACAACCAGTAAAATTTCCCAATAATGGAAAAACAAATCAGATTATTTTTTAGTATTTTTGTTCTGACAAGTTCAGGACTAATATTATTATTCCAAGAAAACCATAACGTAATCGCTCTCATACTGATGCTAACAGCGATCTTTGGCGTTTTTAGATTTTATGAATATTTAAATTTAAGAAACCCAGAAATCCCAAAAAATCTAAGTTTATCATCCCGATTACTGTTTGGTCTTAAGGATCAAAAAAGAATAAATTTATTCTTTAATCAAATTAATCACCCAAGTTTAATGGCTTTGATTGTCTTTACGATACTCTATGTAATCTGGGCTATTTATTGCAGTCTTCACCCGATCAACATCCCAATACTAGATTTCTTCTGGCAACAAAAAAGCCAAATATATGAAGGTTTAAATTTAAATATCCATAAAGGTTATTCTATTATTTTTAGATTATCAGAATGGATGATACCTATTTTATTTTTTGCCATAGGCATGACGATGTCACTACCTCGTAAAATAAATTTATCCATCGCAATTTTTGGTACAGTTTTGATAGGTGTTATTTTGTACGTTAGTAATAATGTCTCTGTTACTAATTATACAGATTACAATTACTTAAGGGGCTTAGGGTTAGGGAGCTACAATAATTTCATGATGGCGCTTAATCAATCGCCAGATTCCCAGCCGCAAAGTTTTTTCACAAGGCGCTATATCGAAGCAGGTTTGATTGGTGCGTATGGTCTATATTTTATTTTTGCTCCACTTGCTTTTGTGTTCGTAAAGACACTGAATAACAAAAACCAGACTATGACTTCTATACTGGCTTTGATCATTTTAGGGGCATTAATGGCGTTCGATTTTTTATATGCCTTATCGGCGTACGCCCTTTCAATTCAAATTATAATTTTTTCAATTTTGGGTGTTCTGTTTGCAAATCAATTGTACCCACAAAAGACGGATGCTTGACAAAAGAACATAAATAGAACATAATAGAATCTTCAAATACCCAAAAACCATTTACGACACTCGCTTTCTGCATAGGAAAGGCGGGTTTTTTCTTATGAAAGGACGACTAATATGACAACATTACTCCCTAAAGACTCAGACAATAACGTTATCCCCGCACTACGCATGGCCGATAACGGGGCACACACAATAGATGTAACCGCCGCAGCAACGCGAAATGCCATTGCATTTGCGGAAGAAACAAAGGTCATCAGTATTTATTCGACTGTACCTGTTTACTTAAAATTTGGTGATGCTTCTGTCGCCACAACCAATACAGATCATTTCTTCCCAGCAGGGACGTACTATGATGTTGCAATCGCTGGCGGTGCTGGTAAGGGCCCACATCATGATTTTATTTCTGTTATGACTGTTGATGGCAATGGGACATTGTATATCTCAGAAAAAGCATAATCCTTAAATTTATAAGTTAGGCCGCATTATTGTTTTAAACATGATGTGGCCTAATATTTTTTATACCAAAACGAACTGATAGAATAAGGATGCAATGTTCTTGTTTTTCAATATGTTATCTAAAATGAAGGTCAGGCCACCCCTTAAAAATAGGAATCGAACTGATAGAAGCAAAATTATAAATTACCACGAGCCCTGAGGGCGGTGGATATCGTTCCATCATCCATATAATCCAACTCACCGCCAACAGGCATACCGTGGGCAAGGCGCGTGATTGTCACCTCTGGATTATCAATTTGATCGACAATGTAATGCGCTGTTGATTGGCCGTCGACCGTGGCGCTTAAGGCCAAAATAACTTCAGTGATATTATTACCCTTAATATTGGCCATCAAAGACTCTATCTTAAGATCTTGTGGGCCGATCCCATCTAAGGCCGACAGTACACCGCCTAATACATGATATATACCGCGATACGTACGCGTACGCTCCACAGCCCATAAATCAGCAACGCCTGCGACAACGCAGACTGTATTGCGGTCTCGTTTGGGGTCGCGGCAAATACGGCAAATTTCACCTTCATCAATATTCCCACACGAATCACAAATCTGCATAATATCGGCGGTGTGATATAAATTTTTGGCTAAGGGGAGCATAAGCTTTTCTTTGTTGGTCAACATATGCAAGGCAATACGCCTTGCTGAGCGTGATCCCAACCCGGGTAGGGAGGAAAGCTGTTTCACCAATAATTCTAAAGCACCACCATCATACATAAGCTCAGCTTAATCATTATAGACGGGCTTGTCTCCCTTTGGTGCAATATAGGCAAATAAACTTGCGGGTAATTTTACGTTGCGCTTCATGTTGGATAACTTAATTTCTGTTGTCATGCCAGCGGCGTCAATGACTTGCCATTTTTGTAAAGCAAACGGGGCTTCAGAAAAGAATAATTTCACAAGGCCCGCGCCATCATCGTCTTTTTGCGCTAGGGTGAAAATCTTATATCCACCCTCTCGTTCAACTTTTTTAACATTTAAATCATTTGTCAGGGATAGGTCTTTACGCAGTAAGAAATCAGCAAGTGTTTGACCGATGGGCGCGTTGCTCTGCTCTTTCATTTCACTATCGTAAAAATAGATAAAGATACCATCCGCAACGATGAAATCATCTGTTTCATTATATTCAAAACGTAACTTACCAGGGCGGTTCAGATAAAATGTTCCGCTTAAACGACTACCGTTATCAGTAGACTGAACGAAGTCAGCTTGAACAGTGCCGAGGTTGCGCAAATAATCTTCTGCTTTTTGAACGTCGCCATTAGCTGCTTGTGCGAACATAGGAACAAACATTGATAAGCTCAGGAACAATCCTGCAATAAATAAAATTTTCTTCATAGTTCATTATTATCGTTCATAAAGGGCAAAAATACGGCAGATTGGAGAAAAATTGGGGTTATTTCAAGTTTTTAACCAACTTCTGACATATCACCCGCAAGAATCTCACGCTTACCAACATGGTTTGCTGGGCCAATAACGCCTTGACGTTCCATCTCTTCAACAATACGTGCGGCGCGATTATAACCGATTTGCAGGTAACGTTGAACGAAGCTGGTAGATGCTTTGCGCTCACGAGTCACAAGTGCGACGGCTTGATCATAAAGCTCATCAACTTTTTCTTCTGTGTCACCATACATGCCGCCAAGACCTTCGCCTGTCATGTCGCCGCCACCCGTGGTGATCTCTTCTAAATAGGATGGCTCTGCTTGCGCTTTCAAATGATTAACCACATTCTCAACATCAGAATCTGAGGAGAAAGGGCCGTGTACGCGTGTGATTTGCCCACCAGCCGCCATATAGAGCATATCACCCATACCGAGGAGTTGCTCTGCGCCGCCTTCACCAAGGATTGTACGTGAATCGATTTTGGATGTAACAGCAAAGGATATACGTGTTGGGAAGTTGGCTTTAATGACACCTGTAATAACATCAACGGATGGACGCTGGGTTGCCATGATAATGTGAATACCTGCCGCACGTGCCATTTGCGCAAGGCGCTGGATCGCGGCTTCAACATCTTTACCCGCAACAAGCATAAGATCGGCAAACTCATCAACAATCACGACAATGTAAGGTAGGTCGGTTAGATCAAGCGGTTGTTCCTCGTAGACAGGTTTACCTGTTTCCAAATCAAAACCTGTTTGAACTTTACGCATTAAGGCTTCACCTTTTTTACGTGCTTCGCCTAAACGGGCGTTATAACCATCAATATTACGTACACCTAATTTTGACATCGCGCGGTAACGTTCTTCCATCTCACTAACAAGCCATTTAAGAGCAACAACAGCCTTACCAGGTTCAGTTACAACAGGAGACAGAAGGTGTGGGATATCGTCGTAACAGGACAGCTCCAACATCTTAGGGTCGATCATAATGAAACGACATTTCTCTGGTGGCAGTTGATAGAGCAAAGACAAAATCATCGTGTTTACAGCAACCGATTTACCAGAGCCTGTTGTTCCTGCAACTAATAAGTGAGGCATACGCGCCAAGTCGGCAATAATAGGCTTACCACCAATATCCTTACCCAAAATAAGCGGCAGCTTTGCTTGTGATTTAGCGTATTCTTTGGCCATCACCATTTCGCGCATATAGACGGTTTGGCGTGTTTTATTTGGAATTTCAATACCAATAACATTACGACCAGGCACAACGGCGGCACGTACAGATATGGCAGACATGGAGCGAGCAATATCATCAGCCAAACCAATAACACGAGAAGATTTAACCCCTGCGGCAGGCTCAAGCTCATATAATGTAACAACAGGCCCAGGGTGGATGGAGACAATTTCACCCTTGATATTAAAATCTTCTAGTACGTTTTGAAGCAACTCTGCATTCATACGTAAGGCATTTTCATCCATCTGATCATCATCGTTATCGGCGGGTACTTCTTGTAATAAATCAGTGCCTGGCAAATCCCATTCGCCACCATCAAAAAGCTGGAAACGCGTTTGAGAGGCAGAAGCGTTTGCATTCGGCGTAGACGCTGTTGGCGCCACGACCTTAATGGAATTGGCCTTTGTTTCTTCAACTTGCGCGGAAGGCGCAGCCGCTGGTGTACTAATCACGGGCTCTGTACGTTCAATAATCGCGCTTTTTTCTTTTTCTTTCGTCTTGGCAATTTTAGGGCGCTTTGATTTCAGCAGGTTGCGACTTGGCTTATATTCGTCACTACCGTAATGACGGACCCAATCGTAGAAACCAAGGGCTTGTGAAGCGATATAAAGCGCAGCAGACGATGTCCAAAACCACAATAATGAAGCCACATACTTTGCTTCGTTCTTACGAATAGCACAAGCGTAACCAATGAAAAAACAAGCCCCAACAGCAGCAATAACAGATGTAATGAGGAAAGGTGAGCCTAAGCCTACAAAATGAAAACTATCCGTTATTTTTTGTGTAATTAGTTGTCCCGCGCTGCCGCCTAAGTAATTTTGTGAAAGGAAATTACCAGCAGGCACGCGTGAAAACGCAATAGATCCAGCAAATACACCGATAACAAGCGACACAATACGGCTCCAAAAATGAGGCATTGGACGGCGTTTGAAAATATTAAAACCCCAAAACATTAATGTCGCGCCAATAAAGACACTGGCTAAACCAAAGCTTTGTAAAAAAATGTCGGATGTATTGGCGCCTGATTGGCCTAATAGATTTTCAGGATTACCCAATGTATTTGAAGCGGAGTTTGTCGAACTATCGTTTCTAGAGTAAGACAAAATTGAGAGAGTTATAAATCCACCAACGGCAAAAAGAGAGAACGCCGTGGCATCAATAATACGACGCGCAACAAACCCTTGAAAAGCATCGGGAATAATACGGCTTAAGAAGCTTTTATTTTTGACTTTAATTTTGTATTTACGCGCCATGGAGGAAACCTTGAGAAAGAATGTTTTTTTGAGAAAATGTATAAAGAATCGATATGATTTATCATAATGATTCTATGTCATAACGCCTTTAAACACAAGCAATCAGCCCTTTTTCTTTATTATTTCTTTTATTTAGATAAAGGGTGATCGGCAAAAATTAATCTTTTGTTAACTTATCTAAGATAGCTTGGAGTAGTCTTTTACTATTTTTCAAAAAACCAAAGATTGAACAATATGAATTTTTTAGAACTTACGTTTTTAAAGAAACGAAAACAGCAACCTGAATACATGATGTACGTCTATGACGAGTTCATCAAAGGAACGATTGGTGTCAATAAGTGGGAATTTATAATGTGCAGCCGAAGCGGCAGTTACATTAAGAAAAAGGCCAAAGATTTATTCAATTCCAACGCCTATCAAAAGATTGAAGTTCAGAAGAAAATATTTGATGAACGCACAAAGGAATATTTTATTTCGACATTATGCGTTTTAGAAAAATAAATCTTACTGATTTTCTTTAATTTCGCCTGTCGGGTCTGTCTCAACCAAATCTGCAACCTGTTCAAAAACATCAGCATTTTCATCCATTTGCTCTTTGAGCGGCGGGTTCTGCTGTGCGATTGTTTTAAAGAAAGCTGCGGCGTCACGTAATAGTTTGGCGGCAAGTTCGTTATGGGCTGGCATTGTATTTCCTTTTTGGTACAAATTAATTGCATAAGCGTAACATGGCTTATGGGTGACGTAAATTATTTTTCTTTGCGATAAGCGTTTGCTTCGTAAGTTCCTAAAAGCGTTACATTTTTGGTGAAAAACCCTAATTCTTCCATGGCAAGCTGTAGAGGGCGATCTTCTGGGTGACCAATAACATCTGCATAAAATTGCGCTGTTTGGAATTTTTCACCAACATAGGATTCTAACTTAATCATATTGACGTTATTTGTCGCAAATCCGCCTAGAGCCTTATAAAGCGAGGCAGGGATGTTTCTCACTTCAAAAATAAAGCTGGTTATATATTCCACGCCTTTTTCAAATTCTGCAACGTGACCGTCTTTAGAGAGGATCAGAAACCGTGTTGTATTGTGATCTTCGTCTTGGATATTGTGTTGAATAATGTCCAAATCATAGATTTCTGCGGCCAGCTCAGATGCTATTGCGGCTTGGCTTGGATCATTCATGGCCGCGACATCCCTTGCCGCACCAGCAGTATCCGCACGTACATGCTGCTTTAACCCAAGCTCTTTAATAATCTTCGCGCATTGAGGTAAGGCGTGTATATGACTGTGTACGTCGGTTAACTGGTCTTTTGTAGTGCCTTTGATGGCAAGTAAGGCATGGTGGATAGGAAGGAACGTTTCGCCTATAATATGAAGGCCACTATTAGGTAGGAGCCTATGAACATCTGCAACACGGCCTGCTAATGTATTATCGACGGCAATAATCGCTAAGTTGGCGTCACCATTTTTTAAGGCATCAAAAGTTTCCACAAAAGTTTCGCAAGGCATCGTTTGAGCGTCTGGATACACGTTGAGACAAGCTTGCTCATGGTATGAACCTGATTGTCCTTGAAACGCTATGATTTTTGCCTTCTGGCCCATTGTAATTACCTCTTGATTTTTTTTGCTTCTAAAACTAAACCCTATTGGGTAAGATTTGTCGATTTTTATAAACAAATCAAGTATATTAAGCGTTATATTATAAAGTCTTCGAAAACAGTTCAAAAAAGATACGGATTAAGATTATGGGTGGAATGGAATTTAATAAGGTATTTGCTGCAATATTAGTGGCAGGGATCATTGCAATGTTCGCAGGCTTTGTTGCTGAGCAACTTGCATCCCCTCATTACCTTGAAGAAGACGCTTATCCGATTGAGGGTGTAGAAACTGTTGGTGGTGGAGAAAAGAAAGAAAAACTGGCTGAACCTATTTTAGCAATGATCGCGAGCGCAGATGTTGCGCGCGGTCAGAAATTATCAAAAGCCTGCGCGGCGTGTCATAGTTTTGATAAAGGTGGGGCGAATGGTGTTGGCCCTAATTTATACGGTGTTGTTGGTGCTGTTAAACAAGCAAAATCTGGCTATGCCTATTCTGGTGTTATGAATGCTAATGGCGAAAATAACTGGACTTATGCGGCACTTAATAAATTCCTTTGGAAACCTAAAGCATACGCACCAGGGACTAAAATGAATTATGTTGGTATTAAGAAACCTGAAGATCGTGCGGCCATGGTTGCTTGGTTGAATACATTGGGATCAAACAAGCCTGCACCATCTGCTTCGCAGATAGCAGCAGAGCAAGCAGAATTGGCCCTACCAGAACCAGTTGCTGAAGCTGTTGAAACCGCAGTTGAGACAGTCAAAGATGTAGCTGCAGATGCGAAGGCTGATATTACGAAATCTGTTGTTAAATCAACGGACGGTATCGCTGTAAAAACTGCTGAATAATAAGCTTTACGCTTTTTTATCCCACTTGCCAGATTCGCTTTGATGCCAATAGGTTATTTCAAAGCCTTTTGATTTATAGTCTTTCCATCGCTGTCTAGCATCTTGAATGGCTTGATCATTGTGCCCATCAAGCATTTCACAGCAAAGATCAAAATCTTCTAAATTTTCTTCGACAATACCTTGCGTTAAAATCAACGTTTTGGCTGCGTTTGGGTTTTCGGCTTTATCGGTAAGCCAAATAGGTTGAAATTCTGCATGACCATTTTTCTTTGCGCCGTGCGGCAAAAAGGACTGTGGTTTATATGTCCATAAAATATCATTCATACGCTGAACTTCTGCTTCATTACTTAGGCGCACAACAGCGTTATTTTTAGATTGATACACTTTCTCTAAAATCAGAGGGAGTGCTTGATCCAAACTTTGTTTTTGCAAATGATAAAATCGAACTTCTGTCATGGAAGATTATTATTTTTTCTCGTAATG
>JALZUF010000195.1 GCA_023301785.1 Alphaproteobacteria bacterium
TTTGAAGTAACAAGAATTGTGATATCCGATTTACCAACTAGCTTTGACGTTGTTGGTGCAACGGCTACTGCAGAAGGTTATGTTATTGATCCTGCTGTGGCAAACGCATCGGGAGATTTTCAATTTAAATTTCAATATGGCGTGCCAAGTACAGAAGATTTCACTTTTAATCTCACGCTAAATACAGAATTTAACCAAACTTTATATGACGCTTTAAATCCTGATGGCCCTTCTATTACACCAGATGAAACAACAGTCGACATTACAACGCCTCAACGCGTTGAAGTGAAAGATGTTTTCGGTCCTAATGATTTAAATTATGTGGACTCTGATGGAAACGTTGTGTGGGTTTTGGCAAACTTACCTAACAACAACAGAATTTTCACAAGTGTCGGTGATGATACAGTTTATGGTGGCATTGTTGAAGACACCATTAATACATCTTTGGGTAACGATATAATTTTTGGTAATGATGGTAATGACACTATTGTTGCTGGCGGTGGCGATGACATCATTTCAGGTGGTAGTGGCTTTGACACTATTATGGGTGATTCTGGAATTGATACAGTTGTTTATTCCGATACAAACTTAAATGTTGACCTCAACTTAGGGCTTATTATTAATGGCTTCTCAATTGCTAATATTGATCAGGCGGGCCCAGAAGCTCAACAAGATAGAATTCGTGATGTTGAGAACATTATAGCAGGTGGTGGATTAGATACTTTAACAGGTGATTCCAATACGAACGTTATTGATGGCGGTGCTGGGGATGATACGCTTTATGCCAGTGCGGGTGCCGATGTCATGGATGGTGGTGACGATATTGATACCATTGATTTCTCAACAATTAGTTCTATTTCTAATTTTGTTTCTGTAACCTTAGACACCTCTAACGATGCCGTTGTAACGGTTGATGGCGGAACGAACCAAACAGTACGTAATGTTGAGAATGTTGTTGGTACAGACGGAAATGATATTATTTCTGGTGACAGTAATGACAATATTATTGCGGGCGCAGACGGCGATGATACGCTTTCTGGTCGCGGTGGTCTTGATGTATTAGATGGCGGTGACGGTAGTGATACTGCTGATTATTATGCGGCCGCAGGTGCTGTTGATGTAGATCTTCTTGCTGGCGGTGCATCTGATGATGGAGATAGCTCAACTGATACATTTATAAGTATTGAAAATGTTTCTGGTTCTGCTTTTGACGATAATATTGCTGGTGATAATGCGGCCAATGTTCTGGATGGCGCGGGTGGCAATGATACGATTACGGGCGCTGCTGGAGATGATACATTCTTAGCAAGTGCGGGCGCTGATACTCTTGATGGGGAAGCTGATAACGATACAATTGATTATTCTGGTTTAGGAACAGCAACAGCTATTGATGTCACGTTGAGTGGCGCTGTGGATGCTGTTGTTGATGTAACTGGTGAAGCTGATGATACAATTCGCAATATTGAAAATGTTATTGGAACAACTGGCGATGATAGAATTTATGGTGATGCCCAAGATAACACTTTAGATGGTTCTGCGGGTAACGATTCACTTGGTGGTGGCGCGGGTAACGATACATTAATTGGTGGTGCAGGAACGGATAGAGCAGACTACTCTTTGGCCGCTTCTAGTGTCAGCGTAGATCTTTTAGTAGGCGCAACGACCAACGATGGAGATGGCGGCGTTGATACGCTCACAGAAATAGAAAATGTTTTAGGTTCTGACTTCAATGATGATCTAAGTGGTGACGGGTTTGCGAACACATTAGAAGGCGGTCTTGGTGATGATAATTTATCTGGCCGTGGTGGTAATGACACACTAGACGGCGGTGTTGGTGGTAGCGATACAGCTGACTATTCAGACGCTGTAGCTTCAATCAATGTAGACATGTCTACTGGTGGAGCCATCAATGATGGTGATGGTGGTAGTGACACATTTATTGATATTGAAAATGTTAGAGGTTCGGCTCAAGACGATACAATAAGCGGAGATGCTGACGATAATATCTTAAGCGGTGATGATGGTGATGATACCTTATTTGGTGCTGGTGGTGACGATACACTTCAAGGTGATGACGGCGGCGATACGCTTTTAGCAAGTGCAGGCGCAGATACGCTAGATGGTGGAGATGACGTTGATACTGCTGATTACTCTGGTTTAGGCGGTGCAATTTCAATTAATGTCACGCTTGGAGGCGCTACGAATTCAACTGTTTTTGTTACAGGCGGTACAAACGATGTCATTCGTAACATTGAAAATATTACTGCAACGGACAACGATGACACTATAACAGGTGATATTTTCTCAAACACCATTCTAGGTCTAGATGGTAATGATGTTATCCGTGGTGGTGCTGGTGCTGATATTCTTGATGGTGGCGATGGTAATGACGTTCTTCGCTTCGATGAGCTATCAGGTTTAGGTGTTGTTCTTGATTTAACAAATCAGGCTGCAACATATTTATTAGACACAAGTATTGATACCTTTAGTAATTTTGAAAGTTATTTCACAACGTTAAACGCAGATACAATTATCGGCTCAAACGCAGCTGACATCGTTTCTAGCTTGGGTGGAAATGACTTGTTCTTAGCAAGTGATGGTAATGATGTACTGGATGGTGGAAACGATAGTGATACCATTGATTACTCTAATTTAGCTGGCGTGAACTTCATTGATGTTACGTTAAGCGAATCTGTTGATGCAACGGTAACCGTTGATGGCGGTGACAATGATACAATTCGTAACATCGAAAACGTTGTTGGAACTGCTGGTGATGACACAATCATTGGGGATACGCAGGATAATAACTTGGTTGGTCGTGCAGGTAATGATGATCTACAAGGTGGCGATGGCGATGATAAGCTTGAAGGTGGTTTAGGAAATGATAATTTAGTTGGTGGTGCTGGCGTTGATGAAATTATTGGTGGTTCAGGTATAGACACTGCTGATTATTCATCATCAACAGGGAATGTAAATGTTAATCTCGCTGCGGGTGAAGCGACAATTGATGGCTTAGGCGGTTCTGATACTTTAAGTAGTATTGAGAACATCACAGGTTCTGATCAAAATGACATACTGACAGGGAATGGTATTGCAAACGTTATTAATGCTGGAGCAGGAAATGATGTTGTTGCTGGGGGCGCAGGAAGCGATACATTAGACGGTGGTCTTGGTATTGATGATCTTCGTTTTGATGAGTTAACAGGTCAAGGTATTACAATTGATATCGGCGCTGAAACAGCGACTTATGCGCCTGATGGAAGTACAGATAATTTCACTGATTTTGAAAGATATTTTACAACTAACCAAGGTGATATTATTACAGGGTCTGCAAATGTAGATACTGTTTTTGGGCTTGGTGGTAATGATACATTTAATGCAAGTGGTGGTCTTGATATTCTTGATGGTGGCGCAGATATAGATACTATTGATTATTCTACATCTGGCGTAACATCAATTACGGTTACTTTAGATAGTATTACGCCAGTTAACGTGACAGTTGTCGGTGGTGATGACGACAGTATCGTTAATTTTGAAAATGTTACTGGCTCAACAGGCAATGACACTATTACTGGTGATGAATTTGTAAACAACTTACGCGGTGGCGCGGGTGACGATATTATTCGCGGTGGTGGCGGTAGTGATATTCTTGATGGTGGTGCTGGCACAGATACAGTACGTTTTGATGACTTAACAGGTACTGGTGTTGATTTAAATATTGCAACAGGTGATGCATTTTATGCGGGTGATGGCACGACAGATACTTTAAGTACATTTGAAATTTACTATGTTTCTAACCAGGGCGATTTAATTACAGGATCAGCAAATGCGGATACTGTTTTTGCTCTTGGTGGTAACGATGTCTTTATTTCGAGCGCAGGTAACGATGTTTTAGATGGGGGTGTTGGAAGCGACACTGTTAATTATTCAAATTTGACGGGCTTAGAATTTATAACAGCAACATTAAATGGCGCTGTAGCATCGACAGTTACTGTTAATGGCGGTGATAATGATAGCGTTGTTAATGTTGAAAATATTACAGGTACGATTAATAACGATATAATTACTGGTGATGCAAATGCTAACGTTTTAGATGGCTTCAGTGGCGATGATACATTAGACGGCGCTGGCGGAAATGATACGCTCTTAGGTGGTCTAGGTAATGACACGCTTCAAGGTGGTGCAGGAAATGACACGCTTGATGGTGGCGATGGTACTGATAATATTTTAGGTGGTGCAGGAAATGACACATTTATCGGTGGCGATGGTATTGATAACGTAGATTACAGCAGCTCAACAGGGGCAGTAACCGTTGATCTTGGTTCTGGCGTAACGGCTAATGATGGCTTAAGTGGTAATGACGCGTTAAGCGAAATTGAAAACGTTATAGGTTCAAATTTTAATGATGATTTATCTGGTGATATTGGTACTAACGTTCTAACTGGTGGTGCAGGTAACGATACCTTGTACGGTGCTGGTGGTAATGACACACTTGATGGTGGTGCTGATGTGGATACGGCCGATTATACAGATGCTGCTGGTGGTGTAACGATTGATCTTGGTGCTGGTACGACATCTAATGATGGCGATAGCGGATCAGACACACTTATAAGTATTGAAAATTTAACAGGGTCAACTTTTAACGATGATATTACAGGTGATGGTAATACCAACGTTATAAATGCTGGTCTCGGTGACGATACAATTCGTTACAGTGGTGGTGCAGATGACATTGAAGGTGGTACAGGTAGCGATACAGTTGATTACTCAACCTTAACAGTAACAAACCCAATTACGGTTGCCTTAAATGGAACATCTGACGTTACTGTAAATATTTCTGGTGCAACAAATCAAACAATTTCGGGTGTTGAAAACGTTATAGGTACGGCTGGCGATGATGTAATCACAGGTGACTCTAATGCAAATACATTAGAAGGTTTAGCGGGCGACGACACTCTTTCTGGTCGTAATGGTTTTGATATTCTTGATGGTGGTGATGGAATTGATACAGCTGATTACTCAAATGCTGTTGGTACGATTAACGTGAACCTTACAGTTGGCGCTGCTGCGTTAGATGGCTTTGGACAGAGCGACACACTGATTGATATTGAAAATGTTGTCGGGTCGTTTACAACAGATACAATCACTGGTGATGCAGGAACTAACGTTCTTGAAGGTGGCGATGGTGATGATATTTTGGACGGTGCGGCAGGTGATGATGTTATTGATGGTGGTAACGATAATGACTTCCTAAGAAGTGGTGCGGGTAATGATACGTTTATTGGTGGTAATGGTGTAGATGAAATAAGCTATGCTAATGCAGGAGCGAGCGTCACTGTAAACCTTGATACAAATAATGCTACTGATGATGGTGATGGCGGTACAGATACAATTACATTGGTTGAAAATTTAACGGGTTCAACGCATGCCGACGACCTTACGGGTAGCGCTGGCAATAACGTTATTGATGGTGGTGATTCTGACGATCTTATTGATGGTGGTTTGGGTGATGATACAATCCAAGGGGGATCTGGTATTGATACGGCTTCCTATTTAACCGCTGGAGGAAGTGTTAGTGTTGATCTCTCCTCCAATTCTGCAACAGGTTCTGCAGGATCAGATACTTTAAATAGTATTGAAAACATTATTGGATCAAACAGCGGTGATGTTATTTTAGGTGATGGAACAGATAACAGATTAGAAGGCCGTGGCGGTAATGATAGAATTTATGGTGATGGTGGTAATGATTACATTGATGGTGGCGCGGGAACAGATGAGGTTGATTATTCAACAGCGGCTGCAGGTGTTACTGCAAACTTAGGCGCACAAACGGCGTCTGATGATGGTGATGTTGGTGTCGATACACTTATAAGTATTGAGGACATTACTGGTTCCGCTTTTGACGATAATATTACAGGTAGTGCGGTTGCAAATACAATCGATACGGGCGCTGGTGATGATATAATTATTGGTACATTAGGTGCCGATGTTATTGATGGTGGTGCCGATAGTGATACGCTTGATTACTCTGGTCTAACCGGCATCACAGGAATAAGCTTTACATTAGCAGATGGTACGCCAATTACGGTTACATTATCGGGTGGTACAGACCAACTTATATCAAACGTGGAAAATATTATTGCTTCTAGTGCTGATGATGTTCTTATTGGCGATGCAAATGACAATACCTTAAGAGGTGGCGCAGGTAATGATACTCTATCTGGACGCGGCGGTATGGATACACTTGATGGTGGTGCAGATATTGATACGGCGGATTACTCTGCCGCTGTTGGGGCGATTAACGTTAACCTTGCTGGTGGCGTTGCGGCTATTGATGGTGATGGGTCTAACGATATTCTGATTGATATTGAAAACGTAACTGGTTCTGATAACGATGATACAATTACTGGTGACGCGGGTGTGAACACACTTCTAGGTGGATTGGGCGCAGATACATTAGATGGTGGTGCAGAAGATGATATTCTAAGCGGTGGCGCTGGAGCAGACACGATTTTAAGTGGTGCAGGCGATGATACGATTGATGGTGGATCTGGTATTGATGCTGTAGATTACAGCCTTGCTGCAGGTGACGTTACAGTTGACCTGAGTGCGAATTCAGCTTCAGATGATGGAGATGGCGGCACGGATACAATTACATTGGTCGAAAATATTATTGGTTCTGATAACGATGATACTTTAACTGGTAACGCGGATGATAATAATATTAATGGTGGTATCGGTGATGATACGCTCGCTGGCTTAGGTGGTACAGATGTACTTGATGGTGGCGCGGGTACAAACGATACGGTTGATTATTCACGTGCAACAGGAAACGTTATTGTTAACTTGCAAACAGGAAACGCTGTTAGTGATGGTAGCGGTGCCTCTGATACACTTTTCAATTTAGAAAACGTAACCGGATCAGATCAAGACGATACAATTACAGGTAGTAGTTTAGGAAATATTATTAACGCGGCCGATGGTGCTGATACAATTCGTGGCGGTGGTGGTAACGATACGATTGATGGTGGTGACGGTGTTGATACAATCGATTACAGTACTGTTTCTTCAAACGGTGTGACGGTAAATTTAGCGACAGGTAACACAACAGATGATGGGGATGGTGCTTCTGATACTTTAAGCAATATTGAAAATATTGTTGGTTCTGTATATGCCGACAACCTTACTGGTAATGCAGACGATAACGTTATTAGTGGTGGTGCAAACACTGACACTCTTATTGGTGGCGCAGGTGACGATACACTTGATGGTGGTGCGGATGTCGATACTGTTGATTATTCTGGCGCAACAAATGGTGTTACAGCGAATATGTTCACGAATACTGTCTCTGACGATGGATTTGGGGATACAGATACATTAAGCAGTATTGAAAATTTCGTTGGATCAGATTTTAATGATGATGTCATTGGTAATAATGATGATAACCGTATTGAAGCAGGCTTAGGAGATGATGTCCTAAACGGTCGTGGTGGTGATGACTATCTTGATGGTGGCGTTGGCGGTAGTGATACGGCCAGCTATAGCTTCGCAAGTGGTAGTGTTATCGCTGACTTACAATCTGGTGGTGCAAGCAGTGATGGCCAAGGTGGTACAGATACGCTAGTTGAAATTGAAAATCTTGAAGGCTCTGGAAATGATGATCAATTATTTGGTGATGGTGGTGATAATACACTAAGTGGTTTGGGTGGAAACGACACTTTACGCGGACGTGCAGGAGACGATATTCTTGATGGCGGTGCAGGTATTGATACAGCTGACTATGCCAATGCAGCAGGTAGTGTAACAGCAGATATTGCTGCAAATTCTGCCAGTGATGATGGTGATTTGGGTGTTGATACATTTATTAATATTCAGAACCTTTCTGGTTCTGCTAATGCCGATTCTTTATCTGGTGACGCAGCGGACAACGTATTATCAGGCGCAGGTGGAAACGATACCCTTATTGGGCGTGGCGGTGTTGATGATCTTCAAGGTGGCGCAGGTATCGATACGATCGATTATTCTGGCGCAGGTAGCTTTGTGGACGTTGATCTTCTAAATAACGTTGTAACAAATGATGGTGATGGTGCAAACGATACAACATCAAGTATTGAAAATGTTACAGGTTCAAACTTCGGTGATGATATCACTGGTAGTACTGGTGCAAACGTACTTCTTGGTGGCGCAGGTGATGATACTTTGTATGGTGCAGATGGTAATGACACTATCGATGGTGGTGCAGATACAGATACTGTTGATTATTCAAATGCGGCTGCAGGAATTGTTGTGGATCTAGGATTGGCAACTAACCAAGCAAGTGATGATGGTGATGGTGGCGTTGATACGTTAACAAGTATTGAAAATATAATCGGTTCAGATAATGCAGATGATATTACTGGTGATGCTTCTGTTAACGATATTCAGGCTGGTGAAGGTGATGACTTAATCCGCTACAGCGGAGGTGCTGATACGATTGATGGTGGTGATGATAGAGATACTATTGACTTCACAAGCTTAGGCGGCGCGAACTTTATTGATGTTGATCTGAATGGATCTACAGATGCGACTGTGAATATCAGTGCGAGCACAAACCAAACTATTGTAAATATTGAAAATGTAACAGGTACAGCGAATAACGATATTATTGATGGGGATACTGAAGATAACACGCTCATCGGTGGTGCAGGTAACGATGTTATCCGTGGTGGCCTTGGTAGCGATACACTGGATGGTGGCGCTGATATAGATGATCTCCGTTTTGACGATATTATTGGCGGCGATGGTGTAACACTTAATCTTATTACAAGCCAAGCCTCTTTTAGCGGTGATGGTAGTTTAGATAATTTCTCAAACTTTGAGCGTTATTACACAAGTAACCAAGATGATGTAATTACAACATCTGTTGGCGCAGACGAAGTTTATGGCCTTGCGGGGGACGATAATTTTACGGCGTCTACAGGTGCTGATGATTTAGACGGTGGTGCGGATGTTGATACGATTGATTACTCTGCGTTTGGTGCGACAAACTTTATTACTGTAACGCTCGACGGTACAAATGATGCTGCTGTTACGGTGAATAGTGGTACAACACAAACGATTTCATCTTTTGAAAATATTGTTGGTACAGCTGGTAACGATACGATTACGGGTGATGCACAAGACAATGAAATTGATGGTTCTGCTGGTGATGATATTCTAAATGCAGGCGCAGGAACCGACCTTCTTGAAGGTGGTGCTGGTAACGACACATTTACAGGAAGCTCAGGACAAAATACTTATGATGGTGGTGCTGGCGTTGATATGTTGGATTACTCAACACAAGCTGGTATCACGGGTATCGACGTAACCCTAGGCGGTGCTGGTGATGCAGTTGTTACAGTTGTTGGTGAAACAAACGATCTTGTTCGTAATGTTGAAAATGTTCGCGGTACAGCGTTTGACGATACTATCGGCGGCGATAGCGAAGATAATATGATTTATGGTCTTGCTGGCGCTGATACACTTGCCAGTGGTGGCGGTGCCGATTTGTTGGATGGTGGTGCTGATATTGATACACTTGATTACTCCATGCAAACAGGTGTGACATCTATTGAGTTAACACTCGATACATCGAATAATGCAATCGTAGATGTAACAGGACAATCTGATATTACGATTGTAAATATTGAAAATGTTATCGGATCAACAGGTGACGATACAATTACAGGTGATAGCCTTTCAAATACAATTGATGGTTTTGAAGG
>JALZUF010000196.1 GCA_023301785.1 Alphaproteobacteria bacterium
TTTGAAAATTAAAGACCATGTTGAAAACCCATCATCGACACCATTGAAAGAGGGTATTGCCCGCGTATCAGTGGCAGGTGGATTGTTCGCAGTACCAATTGTTACCGAAGCAATGACAACACTTGTTGAAGGTGGTGGCGGTCAAAATGGTGCAGATGTTGCGATCGTAAACGAAGTTTCATTGGGCATTGGTGGCGGAGAGTAATCTTACGATCATAGTTTAAATATGACACAAGCAAATCTAATACTTGGCATCGCGCAAAATCAGCGCGGTGCCAAAGTCTATCCAGATGAGAACGACAAGAGCGGTTCTTTGACACCAGAAGTTCGTCAAAAAATCTTTGCTCGTGATAAAAATACTTGTCAGTATTGCAAGTTTGAATCTGCCAAATATCAAGAAATTGTCTTTCTTGATGGTAATCCACAAAATTTACAAGTAGATAATTTATTGACGGCCTGTATTTTCTGCCATCAATGCTTTGACCTTGAAAAGGTTGGACAGATGCGTTCGGGCGTATTGGTTTGGCTTCCCGAAATTAAACAAACAGAATTACATCACATTGCACGCGCAATATACGTCTCACGTATTTCCCAAGGAAGTATGGCTGAAACGGCTAAATCTACTTTAGAAAAGCTTATGCATCGTCGTGAAGAAGTAAAAGCGCGCTTACATACTGATGACCCCCATATTTTATCTATGGTTATGAAAGATTTTCTAGGGCCACGCCAATACGCGGATCGAGAGAGAAAATTGGAAGGCGTTCGTTTGTTTCCATTGGATCGACGTATTATTAAAGAAGGCGATCTTGAATTTAACCAATTTCCACAAATTCTTGCTTATTGGCGCTCTAAGAATGGCCCATTTGGCGGTAAAGCACCGACACAATGGAAGAATTTTTATGCAAAGCTTGAGTCTGAGTAAGAATAAGCTATTTGCTTCTTAATAAATGCAATATTTGGCATCTTTCCCTATATTCTTGCCAGAATATAGAATATTCTATTATTTGCGCAAAAAATTATTAAAGCCCACTTTTAATGAAAATAATTGATAAAATTATATCGCCGTTTCAGCTTCTTTTTAAAAAGACGCTTGAAAGCTATATCCGTCTAGAAACAGCGGATAATGATGTAACAATCGCCTCTTCTGATGGCTCGTTAATCAGCTATGTAAAAATAGATGGGAGCCGCCAGCTGGTGGGTGAAGAAGAGTATAATTACCTCATAGAAGGAGCGACCATTAAAATTGGCGCTCGTTTTGACCGTCAAGGTCACTCAATGCAGGTTTATTTCGTACGGGATCCCAACCGTATCAAGCCACATTTAGAAAGCCTGATGAAGCCATCTATGCAGACGGCTATTGATACAGATTTGGCGGTGGCAGACGTTTTTGAAGAGCGTGTACGTCATTTGTCACGTTATTTGTCTTATGAAGAATGTTACTTCGTTTTATGGACGCGTCCAACAAGTTTGACCAAAAACGAAATGAAGCGTGCTAAAAAAGACGCTAAGGGCAAAAAATGGGTGAATGCTGCCTATTCGCAATACCCAATGTCAGCGCTAGACGCGCTTCGTCTTCGTCATAAAAGTTATATTGCGTCTGTCATGTCTTCTTTGGATGAATTGGGGATTGTTGGTGACGTCATGGGTGTGCACGATGCTTTACGTGCGGTGAAAGACAATCTTTACCCAACAAAAGCAAATGAAGATTGGCGCGCTTGTTTACCGGGGGATCCAATTCCACCGCGTGCACCAATGAGTAAAACGGATCTCTCTGAAATTCTGTGGCCATCACTACGTCAGCAGCTAGCCTTAGCAGATGCGACGGTCGTTGATGGCTCTATCGTACGTATTGGAGACTTGTTATGGGGAGGCGCCGATGTCACGCTGGCGCCGATGGACCCAAGCCCATTTCCAATGCTCTTAAATCGTTTGTTTGATGCGAAAATTCCTTACCGTTTATCATTTTTGATTGAGGGTGGCGGTGCCTATAGTGTAGGCCTACGCTCGTTCGCGGCAACCATTTTAGGGGTAACGAATGCTCAAAACAAACAAGTTAAATACTCGTTAGAGGGGTTGGTACGTTTAGCCCGTAAAGAGCCTGTTGTACGTTTGCGTATTTCAATCTCAACGTGGGCACCAAAAGATAATTTAAGGCTTCTGCAAGACCGCTTGTCTAGTGTTATGCAGGCTGTTGAAAGTTGGGGTTATTGTCAGGTGAGTGAATTTTCTGGCGACCCTCTCGACTGTGTCATGTCTTCTGCCATGGGTATTCACTGTGCTGGTACGGCACCAACAGCGATTGCACCTATGTATGAAGTGATGAAGCTTATGCCGTGGCAACGTGCGTCGTCGCCTTTTGATAAAGGGTCAATGTTATTTAGAACACCTGATGGTAAAGTATGGCCATACCAAACAGGGACAAACCTGACGACCACATGGTTTGACTTAATGTTTGCACAACCAGGTGCTGGTAAGTCCGTACTCTTGAACTCCATGAACATTGCTTGTTGTTTGAGCCCAGGTATTCAAAAATTACCTTACATTGCTGTGATTGATATTGGTCCATCATCATCAGGTATGATGTCGCTGATTAAAGAGGCACTCCCAGAAGAACGTCAACATGAAGCAACTTATTACCGCCTTCAGATGAACCAAGACTTTGCGGTTAATCCGTTTGATACGCAATTGGGCTGCCGTTATCCGTTGATTGATGAGCGTAGTTATTTAGTTGAGCTGTTAACACTCTTATGTACGCCACCAGGGGCAGAACGGCCTTATGATGGTATACAACAACTAACAGGTTTGGTTGTTGATGAGATGTTCCGTTGGCGTGATGATACATCGGCCAATGCAGAACCACGACCTTATTTACCAAGACTTGATGCTGAAATTGATGAAGCGATTCAAAAATATAATATTCATCTACCAAGCGATCCTTATTGGTGGGATGTTGTTGATCGTTTGTTTGACGTGGGTGAAACAAACTTTGCCATTCGGGCGCAACGTTATGCTTCACCAGTTTTGGCCGATTCGATTACGGCATCACGCCGCCCACAAATCCGCTCGTTATTGGAGCAAACAGCCGTTGGTCCAACATCAGAAAATGTTATCAATGCGTTTGAGCGTATGATCTCATCATCAATTCGTGAGTTCCCTATTTTATCAGGCGTCACACGTTTTGACACATCAGACTCACGCATTTGTGCGCTTGATTTGATGGACGTATCGCCGCAAGGAGATGATACGGCAAATAGACAAACTTCTATTATGTACATGCTAGCGCGCCACACATTGGTAAGAAGTTGGTGGGTGGGACCAGAGATGATTTCCGCTGTGCCTGAAAAATATAAGTATTACCATGAGATGCGTATTCAAGACATCATGGAGACACCAAAACGTCTTTGTTATGATGAATTCCATAGAACAAATGGCTCACACTCTGTGCGTTCACAAGTTATCCGTGACGTTCGTGAAGGACGTAAACGTGGTGTGCAAATTGCGCTATCGTCACAGCTTCTTGATGACTTCGATGACGATATGATCGACTTGGCGACGGGTGTTTGGGTTTTGGGTACTGCGATTTCCGACCAAGCCGTTGATAATGTTACTGACCGTTTTGGTCTGTCGGAAACAGCACGTAATGTTATTCGTTACAAGTTAACAGGCCCGAAGGCTGGCGGTGCGCCTGTTCTATTTGTTTTGGGAACAACAGATGGACGCTATGAACAGCATCTTTATAATACACTCGGCCCTATTGAGTTATGGGCGTTATCGACATCTTCAGAAGACGTGGCAATTCGTACGCGATTATATAACCGTCTTGGAGCGCACCGTGCGCGTCAAATGTTGGCGGCCAACTTCCCAGGCGGTAGTGCGCGTGGCGAAATTAAACGCCGTATTGTGTCACTCGCAGAAAAAGGAGAGACACGCTCTGCGGCTTTGAGTGAAGTTATTGAACAAATTGTTTCGGAACTTGTTGCGGCGGCAAAAGCTGTTTTAAGTGAAGCGCCACCTGTAACAGATCCGCGTAAAGATCTAAGTGATCTTCAAGAAAAAATATTAGAAGAAAATATCGGTGACAAGACAGAATATGAAGAACTTGTTTTACCAGAAGATAAACGTAACATTTTAGAAAAAGTTTCTGGCGATGATGAATGAGACTGATGACGATGAACCAAAGTTAACGTGGAAAGAGCAGCTTCTTGCTTTTAAAAAATGGGCGTTCACGAAATCTGGTAAAATAACGCTGGGTACGACCATTGGGTTGCTTCTTCTGACACTTTTAATCATGAAAGCCTGTGAGCCTAAAAAGGGTTCAATCTTATTTGGTATATGCTCGGCCTTTGCTGAACAAAATGTGGCCTTCCCTGAAACAATGAAGAATGACTATGTCGAACAATATAGTTCGGGTGTGCGTGTTTACTATCACCACATTGATGCGTTCGGACAATATAAAACAGAATTCGTTGAATGCACTTTTGAAAAACATCCTCAAAAAGGTTTGATGTTAAAGGCCGCTATTTATAATACGGTTAAAGAGATAACTGAAAAAACGCCGCTTAAAAATAAAGGGCGTTTATATCAAGTTGAACAACAATATATTGATCGTTTTAATGCGTCATCTTCACCATTTGTCGTGCAACAATCTGAACCAGATTTAACGCTACCTGTGTATGAGGGATATACTTTTTAGATATCTCTAGCCAAATCTAATACCAAGATTTAAGTCAAATATACCAAGCGTAACTTGTACAGCGTTGAGCATTGGCCCTAAGTTTACGGCTAATGCACCACCAATAAGGTGTGTGACCCCCGCCATGGCAGAGGCTTGCGAGCTTCCTTCGGCGACGCCGCGCATAATAAAGATACCGCGTGCGATGGAGATAATACCCAGTAAAGCGACAAATAATATAATGGCATCTAAGACTGTCTCTGCGCGCGCAATATCAAGACCGGCCGTATACTGAAACGTTCCTTCATTTCCGGTTTGTATACCTGTCGCGCTCAGGCTGAGTTCATCTGTGAATAAAGAGGCGGATAAAGAAGATATCATTGGACTGAAGGCAGCCAAGGCTCCACCAGTAATAAAGGTCATAATTGTACCAATACCGCCTGGCCCACGTGCACCTTCTTGCGCAGACTTCATTAAACGTGAAATACCAATAAAGATAAGAATAAACCCAGCGCCCAAACAGAACCAGTTCACAAGAACGGTGATAGGAATAAAGGCGTCATTCATAAGAGCGCCTAACATGGCGTCTAAACCCTCTGGTCCGCCGCCTTCTTCACCGACATTTCGAACTTCGCCACCACGGCTATTTGAATGTGGCGCAATCAACGCACCAACGGTATTGTAAGCAACGGTAACAATATTAGGGAGGGCAAAGAAACCACCAGCGACGAATAATTTCGCAACAGGGTCCCAAATTTTGACTTGCTCAGGATTTTCAACGTGTTCTTTGATCTGAAGAATACCCCACAGTCCAACAATAAGACCAAATAAATAAGCAATTGCTGATAAGAAAGCGACCATTGGGGTTGTACTGGCGAACAGCTTACAGGCAACGCCGCCTATTGTATTATCGCCTAGTCTTGTAAGGCATGTCCCACCTTCAGTGGTGATGCCACCAGAAGTGAGAGTCATAACAACGAGCGCCGCTGCATCTAATATTTCACCATCTTCTGAAACGGCGTTGTAAATTGCGGCATAAACGGTTGGAATGGCAAATAACATACCCCCAACAATAAGGCGTATAACACCTGCTTTGAGCATGGTGCGTGTTGGCTCTTCAACATGTTCTTTAAGCTTGAGAAGTCCAGCGAAGCCCATTACCAAACCAAGAAGGTAAGCAATAGCCGTGATAAAGCCAGGGACCTGATCGATTGATTTTACTATGTTCGAAAGGACTTGTCCGAAGACTTGTAAAGGTAACAGACCTAAAACAGACCCCATCAGATCACCGAAAATTGTTACGGCATTACCACCTGGATCAAAGTCAACTGTGCCTTCTCCTGGTTGGATTAAATTATCCATTGCTTCATAAACCATAGGTAAAGCAAATAAGGCCCCACCGATGGCAAGTGATATAACAGGGTAGCGAAGGGCGGTTTGATTTGGATTTTCGACGTGTTCTTTGGACTTGATAACACCATAAACTGCGAATACGAGACCTAAGAGGTAGGCCATTCCAGTTACAAGTCCAGGTAAAGCGGCAGACGTTTCAACAATATTACCGGCTATTTCATCAATACCCGTAGTTGCGTGTGCTAAATTACTAAGTGTTAGAAACGAGACAATGACCCCGAAAAACGGCAGAAATAGTTTTGAAAAATTGATTTTTGACCCTAAATTTTGAAACATACGCTCTCTCTGACTCTTCCCGATTTCTATAATTACATAAATAAATTTCTACCTTATGATTATAGCATAACAGTCGTTCTGAATGAAAATTTGAAAAAATTAAGATAATACATTGATATATATCAATGGCTTAGATGTTTTTCGCAGAAACCTGCTTATGATACTGGTGCATCGATTTTTACAGGTAAGTCCGCTGCGATGGGCTCATCGTCCAACATCTCAATCATACCGCTTGGTTGAACAGAGAAATTGGCAATAAACAAAGCATTTGAATAGTAAACAACGGCATCACACATCCAATTACCACTATCGTCTTTATTCTCGTAACTTGCTTCACGAACGGTGCCTTCGATAACCATACGCGTCTTATCGTCTAGTTTCTTCGGAACGTAAGTATCTTCCATGCTTTCCGCAATTAAGAACGGACCTTCTTCGCCACGCACAAAGAAACAGAAAAAACGTAAATAATCCAATACGTTATCATCAGTAATCTTGATGGGCGCTTTGGCATTTACTTCGTGAATTGGCGGAGATGTTCCATTTAACCAATAAAGGTTACCTTGGTCCGTTAAGTAGTAGATAAATAGGTTTTTTGGCGTCCATGCGGGATCTTTTACGCGAATTAAAGCGACTTGATCATAAAAAGGCAGTGGGCGCCATTCAACGCGCGTTGTTTTGTCCGTCACGCTGTATTTGTCGCCAATAGGGTTAATCTGCTCTAGAAACCCTGTTAATTCTTCACCTTGGACAGGATTCCAGTTATTATCCATATACATATGTAAAAAGTCCTTTAAAAACCAAATTTTGAATAGAATAAGTGTTTGATAAAACACCCAATCATCATGGAACATAATGACATTTTGAGCGTAAATCACAAGGGTTAATAATATCTTAAATAGACAGAACAAACAAATTTTAATCTATAAATTGACAAACCGGAATAAAATCCCTATAAAACGCCTCTAGAACAACTTAATTAAAGATATATTGCCCAGATCGACAGGAGATCGCCATGAAACGTACATTCCAACCTAGTAAACTCGTTCGTAAACGCCGTCACGGTTTTCGTTCACGTATGGCAACAAAAAACGGTCAACGCATATTATCAGCACGCCGTGCCAAAGGTCGTAAGCGCTTAAGCGCTTAATTTCCGACTTGTTCGCATAATATAGCGGCCAAGCTTGATGAAAGTGGTCCGTATCTATGTTTGCCTCAAAAAATAATGTTAAATCTATTGCGCGATTAAGATCGCGCGCACAATTTTTACGTGTCCAATCCCATAAAACTAAATGGGTCTCAAAAGGCTTAATCATTGAGATTAGGCCTAATGAAGACGCCGGTATTCATTTCGGCATAACCGTAAGTAAGCGCGTTAGTAAATTAGCAGTGACCCGTAACCGTGTAAAAAGACGCCTTCGCGCTGTTGTATATGATGTGCTGCCTGACTATGTGGCTCAACATTACGATATTGTTGTTATTGGGCGCGCCACAACGCAAGCGCGTGAGTATGAAGATTTACGAAACGATCTACGTTGGTGTCTAAAAAAGCTAAATATCTTGCCTGATATAAAATCATGAAATTTCTGATTATCAAGCTCATTCAAATTTATATGAAGGCAGTGTCACCGTTAATGGGCGCTAGCTGCCGTTTTTACCCCACTTGTTCGCATTACACAATGGAAGCCATTGAAAAACATGGTGTCATAAAGGGTCTTTATTACGGTGTTCGCCGTATTATGAAATGCCAACCTTATTATAATGGGAAATTTGAAGATCCTGTGCCGCCATTAAAATGTAAAGAGCGCAAGTAAACACCGTTGCAACGATGCGGGGCATCGGCTATAAATTCCCAATCATAAAGCTTTCAAACAGGTATTATTTCTATGCAAGATAAAAACAAAATGCACCCAGACGATCTGCGCAATCTAATTGTGTTCGGCGCAATCTCTTTATTGATGTGGTTGGCCTACAGCCATTTCATCCTAGAGCCACAGAAAAAACAAATGTTGGAAGCACGCCAAGTTGCTAAACAAACGGCGATCATGGCACAAACAGAAGCTGGCTTTGCAGATCAAGAACGTGACCGTGCAGAAATAATCACAGAGCAAAAAGCACAAGCAACAAGAATTGATATTGAAACCAGTGAAGTTTTTGGAACGATTAACTTAGTTGGTGCGCGTTTGGATGATTTGTCTTTGAAAGAATATTTTCAAACGGTTGAACGTATTGATAACTCGGTTGTTTTATATCCACGTAATACGGCACATCCACATTATATTGAAAATGGTTGGGCATCGCCAGATAAAAACTTAAAATTACCAAACACAAAAACGCGTTGGCAAGTTGTTGGGAATGAGAAGTTAACCCCAAGTACACCTGTGACATTACAATGGAACAACGGGCAACGTGTAACGTTCGA
>JALZUF010000197.1 GCA_023301785.1 Alphaproteobacteria bacterium
CAATCCCAACAGCCATTTCCGATGATGCAAGATCGGATAGAGGAACGGCACAATCAGATAAAATTGCGCCTCAACGCCCAAGGACCAAAGATTGAGCAACGGTTTAAACGCGGCTTTATCAAAGTAGCTGTTTTGATTCCAATAATGAACATTGCTGGAGAAAAAAGCCGCCGCCATTGCTTGATCATATAATTGGTTAAAATCAACAGGGATCAAAACGAACGCGCCGACAATAACCGTAATGATCACCGTCACCGCATAGGCAGGCAACAGGCGGAAAATACGGCGTTTGTAAAAATCAGTAATGGTGCCTTGGTTATACAGCATCGCCATAAGAAAGCCGCTGATGACGAAAAACACATCGACACCCAAAAATCCATTTTGAAAATACGGCACCTCAAAGTGAAACAGCACCACCAGCAAAACGGCGATCCCACGAAGTATCTGTATGTCTTGCCTATGTTGCATCACTTGCCGTTACTAACGTTTTGGCTTATTTTTTGTTATCGCAATGATCATTATCACAGCAAGAACCGTCTTCGTGATGATGATGCCCACTATGGTCGTGATCTTTTGAATGATCATGCGTACACGCCACACCATCATGATAATGTACGTGCGAAGGTGCGCCCATCGCCGTACCTTGCGGCATCGTCGTTGAACCATTCAATAATTTTTTAATTCGATTTAAATCTGACATTTTTATTCTTTCTGAGGTTAAATTTTAAATTGCCTTAAATACAGTATTTTGACTATCCAGTATTTGATAATCAAAACAAACTTCATCACGATCATCACCTCGCCTATCATCTTTGATAGACTCGAGTCGCCCTTGAAGAAAATAGCCATTATGATTTTCTAATATAAATAATTCTCCAACACCTATCGTGTAGGATCTTGAAGAGTTATCAAAATCATTAATATTTATAATATCTCCACTTTTTAAGTTTTTTACTCGTAAAACCTTACTTATAGTAGAATGATCATTATAAACATGAATAGTAGAATCACTCGCTTTTGAAAACTTTGCTCCAAATTTAATGTCTTTTTCGCCAAGAACTACTAAGCCGTTGTTCGTTGAATAGTCAAAACTGACTTTCCCAGATTTTGAAGCTAAAGAAAAATTTGAAGTTTTTTGAATACGTTTTACTTGATTAGTTTTTTTTATAACCTTGAAAGGAAAGCGGCCCCATAACCAGACCACAGCACCAAGCACTAAGCCAATAGTTAAAAGTGTTGTATATATCCAATCTATATTGTCTTTTAAAAAATCCATCTAATTAAAAATTACCTACTCCCACTCAATCGTTCCTGGGGGCTTACTCGTAATATCATAGACAACGCGGTTGATGCCTTTTACTTCGTTGATCATGCGGGTCATGACGCGCCCCAAAAATTCATGCTCAAACGGGTAATAATCCGCGGTCATACCATCGGTTGAGGTTACGGCGCGGATGGCGCAGACATATTCATAGGTTCTGCCATCACCCATTACACCCACAGATTTCACAGGCAGGAGTACGGCAAAGGCTTGCCAAATTTCATCATACAGCCCTTCTTCTTTAATCATGCTGATATAAACGTTATCGGCTTCACGCAGAATATCCAATTTCTCACGCGTGATTTCCCCTGGCATACGGATCGCAAGACCTGGCCCTGGGAAAGGGTGACGGGCGATAAATTCTTCTGGCATCCCTAACTCACGTCCCAATTCGCGGACTTCGTCTTTAAACAATTCGCGCATGGGTTCAACCAATTTCATATTCATACGTTCTGGCAGGCCACCAACATTATGGTGCGATTTAATCGTCACCGATGGGCCGCCCGTAAACGAAACAGACTCAATCACATCAGGGTAAAGTGTGCCTTGCGCCAAAAATTCTGCGCCGCCAATACGTGTTGCACAATCGTCAAACACATCAATAAACGTGCCGCCAATGATCTTACGTTTGGTTTCGGGGTCACTCACGCCGTCCAATTTGCCTAAGAATAAATCTTCGCAATCTTCATGGATCAGCGGAATATTGTAATGATTACGGAACAGTTCAACGACTTGCTCGCTCTCACCCATACGCATCATGCCTGTATCGACATAGATACAGGTTAGTTGATCGCCAATTGCTTCGTGTAGCAAGACGGCGGTCACAGATGAATCAACACCGCCAGACAGGCCACAGACAACTTTTTTATCGCCAACCTGCTTGCGGATTTTTTCAATCGCTTCCTCGCGGAAGCTGGCCATTGTCCAATCACCTGAACAGCCGCAAATATTATGTGTGAAATTACGATACAGCTCCGCGCCATGTGTTGTGTGTACAACCTCTGGGTGGAATTGGACGCCATAGAAATGCTTGTCTTCGTTTGCAATCACGGCAAACGGCGCACCATCGGATTTACCGACAGGCTTAAACCCTTCGGGTAATGTGGCGACATGGTCACCGTGGCTCATCCAAACTTGCTCTTTTGATCCTTTGGACCATTCGCCAGAGAAAAGCTCAGACTCTTCGGTTAGCTCAACAAAAGAGCGACCAAATTCACGCGAGCCGCCTGTTTTATCTTCTTCACCTTCAACAATACCGCCCAGTTGGTGCACCATCACTTGTTGGCCATAGCATATGCCCAAGACGGGTACACCCGCGGTAAACACATAATCAGGCACGCGGGGACTATCGGTATCTAAAACACTACATGGCCCACCAGACAGGATAATGCCTTTTGGATCATATGCCTTGATCTTGGCCTCATCGGCTTGGTTGAACGGCCAAATCTCGCAATACACGCCGCTTTCGCGAAGACGTCTTGCAATAAGCTGCGTCACTTGAGAGCCAAAATCCAAAATAAGGATATGCTCGTGATTGAGGTTTGTTTCGGGGGATGTTGTTTTTTGTGCTTGTTCCATAGAATTATTTAGCCAAAACGCGCTTGCATCTCAAGCAAAAATACGGCAAAAGACAAATTAATGAGGAATATTGCACATTTTATCGTCGTTTTTACCTTTAGCTTAAGCATTATCGCTCCAGCGTGTGGTTTTTCATGGGGCGGCAATCAATATAGTGCGATTGAGATTTGTACCGCGAATGGTATTGAAACCAAGCTGGTTCAAAACGAAGAACAACCAAGCGACACACATTTCAAAGAACAATGCCAATTTTGTTTTGCCAATACTCACGTTGATAAAACCATAACGCTAGCCATAAGCGTGCTGAAGCAAGAGTCTGATCAGACGAAGCAACGTTTTACTCTCTATGAAGATACCTTTTTATCAAGACAATCCTCTCCTATTTCTGCGCGCGGCCCGCCTGCGTTTGTTTAATTTCCAACATTTACTACAAAATTAAATATTAGAATTCAGCCCTCGCGCCAAAATTATATATGCGCGTATGGCGTATTAAATAAGATTAGGACTAAATATAATGAAAAAACTACTACTTGCTGGTGTTTGCGCCAGTTCTCTTTTTGCTTTTGCTGAGACGGTTCAAGCAGATTCAATTAACCTTCATAATGGCCAACTTCGTGCAGACAGCCATGCGCCAATCGGCATCATGGGCGACCACATGCATAAAAAAGGCGAATGGATGCTGTCCTATCGATATGGCCGTATGGATATGAAAGATAACCGTGATGGAACATCTGATTTATCACCTGAAGAAATTGCAACAACTATACCGAACCGCTTTTTTGGCACACCAGGTCAACCGCCAACATTGCGCGTTGTGCCAACCAAAATGACAATGGAAATGCACATGATCGGCGGTATGTACGCCCCCAGTGATGTTTATACCTTAATGGTCATGGGTAGTTACGTGAAGCGTGAGATGGATCATATCACTTTTCAAGGCGGCGCAGGCACAACACGCTTAGGGGAGTTCACAACCAAGTCTAGCGGTTGGGGGGATACAAAAGTTGGCTCGCTTATTCGCCTATACGAAGACAAGACACATCACGTTCATTTAAACGCGGGTTTAAGCCTACCAACGGGGTCTATCACAGAAGAAGACGATGTATTGACGCCAATGAATGCACGCCCAACGTTACGTATGCCTTATGCGATGCAATTAGGTAGTGGGACGTACGACCTATTGCCTGGTATTACCTATGCGGGAGCCAAAGACAAGTTCGGTTGGGGAACACAATATGCAGGTGTTATCCGCATGAGCGAAAATGATGAAAATTACTCTTTGGGTAATAAGCACCAACTCAGCGCATGGGGGAGTTACCTTATTCATCCAGCCGTCAGTGTTTCTGGACGTATCACGGCCGAAAAAGAAAGTCAGATTGACGGCATTGATACGCAAATCGTTGCGCCTGTTCAAACGGCCGATCCTGACAACTTTGGTGGTAAACGCGTCAGCGCCTCTTTAGGGCTTAACACTGTTGTGCCCGATGGCGTGTTGAAAGGACATCGTTTCTCGGTTGAAGGAACGCTTCCTGTTTACCAAAATTTAAACGGCCCACAAATGAAACGTGATACTGCCGTTATGTTTGGTTGGTCTAAAGCATTTTAAATAATCTCACTTTATTAAAGTGAAATAACTAAAATCTGTAGGAAACACCAGTGCCAATCATAAATTGGTTGGCACTGCCTTCTTCTTCAACAATCGGACTGTCCGCCGCTTCGCTCAATAATCGTTTATAGCTAACGAGGCCTAAAACACCCCATTTTTCATTAAACTGATAATTCGTGGTGAAGGTCATCCCTGCATCTTTAAAACCGCCATCTGCTTCATATTGCGCCAAGCCAGAGCGTGCCGCGTTATTTGCATCAACACCAAAATAAGTATTCATATAATTGTCATCGGCGTAGGTAGCGCTCAATGATGTTGAGAACCTAAGAACACGCGACACAGGAAGGCTGTAAGAAGGGCCAAAGGACACCAAGAACCCATCACTCGTACCACTAGTATCCGATAGAATATCAGCATCAAAAGAGAGCTGATCATACGGATTTGTAATACCTTTGACTGGAATTTTTAAAAATGCTCCAGCCATAAAACTTGAATCTATCTCTCGAAAAAGACCTAGTGCATTGCTGTCCATATCATCGTCGCGTTCCATTTTATAGGAAAAGGCAGGGCCAAAATCATATAAATCAGTTGGCGATATATTGATACGACCACCTAGGCCGCGTGTTTCAAAATAATATTGTTTATAATTTACCTTCCCAGATATCAAAGGAACCGCTTGAAAATCATCAGATCCCTCATAATCAGGCAACGCCGCCACACCAAGGCCAAGATAACCACTCACGTATTTTTCAGGTTGTTTTGTTTCAGATGAGTAGGCCTCTACTGAAAAAAATCCCATTACAAATAACAAAGTTGCGCTGATAATAAATGTCTTCATGACTACTCTTTCCTAAATACCGTTAAAATAACAAAAAGGCTGAGAAAAAGTTCCCAGCCTTTTATGATTCGTTTAATTCATGGTTTTAATTACACCGCTTTTTGTAATTTTTCGACTAGGCGCTTGCCTTTGGCACTTAAGAATAATTCTTTTCGGCGGCCATCATCTTTTGCCTGCTTTACAATAACAATCCCGTAAGGCTTACCCATGCGGCGGTAATTTGATAACGCCCCAATAGTACGTGACATTACAGACATAGAGATTCCTGTTTCTTCGGAAATATCTTTTAATGATGCCCCTTCATTTTGTGCGATCTCTAAAAATACGATTGCCCATTGTAGAGGGAATTCAGCATCGATCGCTGTTAACTCGTTTAGAACACCTTGTAATTTGCTCAATTTCTTTGTTGCTGGTTTCTTTGTTGCCATTGGCTGCACTCCTTATTTGTACTCTTTCTTTTTTACGCCATCGTCCTGATGTGTAAATAATTTGCACATAAGATATATCAACAATAGTTTCGTGGTCAAAACTATTTCTTCTAAAAAATGGCTTTAATCCAAAATGCTGAGCAATCTCAACGCTCATGCCGCGTACACGCCCTAATTTAAAATACCAAATCATCTTGAACCTCCTTTCAATAATTTTTTATTCACTGTTTGGGAGGTTTTATCCTTTAAGTAATTATAGAAACAGTTTCTAAAGTCTCGCCTTATAATCCAATAGGCCTGTATATTCGCATAAGCATTTTGTTTCAGGACAATGCCTTTTAACTGCCCATAAATAAGCTCGATAACGTCTGTTTCAGCCTTATAATGCTTCTGCCAGCAACGATAAGCGCATAACGCTAGCTTGCACTGCTTCCTATATTTATCTTCTAATTCTGCTAATTGTTTGACCTCTAATATCTCAAGATCATTAACTTGCATGTGATTGTATTTCCTCATTGGAAATTTTATAATATCATTCATTGGTTTCCCCTCCTTCTGAATGGTGGTTTCAAATACGCAATATTTAATTTTCATATTGCAAGGAGGGTTTTGACGAAAAACTATTAACGATGTCTTAAAATTTGAGAGTGATATCGCTATCTTTTGATCGTTATTTTTGCGTATTGCGAAAAACTCTAATGAAGTTGCTTCAATCGTTGGCTTTTTTGATTGTTAACGATTTTGCTAAAACCTGATAAAAACGCATCATAAAACTCAAGATTATATATTTCATTGCCGATCATAGCTTTGTTTTTAAACAAAACCACGCGTTGTGGTAGGTTTTTCACAATAATCGGGCGCTCGGATAAGTCACATTCTTGCTCGCCATGATGATGATAAATGGCGTGATCGAAACTTAACGCATCCTTTAATTCCAAATTAAAAAGACTGGGGCATGAAAATTGGCAATGGGCAAAATTGGAATTCGTCAGTATGGTATTTGAAAAATAGCTGCCCTGAAACTGCGTATGCGCGCAATTTGTTTCTGCTATACAGGCCTCTTTCAAATTCGTGTTGCGGCAGTCTGCACCAGATAAATCAGCCTCTGTTATATTCGCTCCAGTTAGATTTGCGCCCCATAAATTAGCATTTTGAAGATTTGCACTATCCAGCTCGGCATTAGGTAGCTTAGCTCCTCTTAGATCAACACCGTTTAAATCCACCTTATCTTTAACCGCTTGCTCAACGGCACGCTTAACACTGCTAAAACGCCCTTCAAATAATATTTTTCCTGAAACTGATTTTAAATACATATAAATACTCTCCATTAACTTGGTTGAAACCAATTAAATAAATATGGCATTTACCATTAATGTCAAGTATTTTCTATATAATCAAGATATGCGTGTCATCGCACAGGCAAAGAAACCATCAGTTTGGTGATCTTTTGGTGTCAAACGTAGATAGTTTCCATCCACTGGGCACGGTGTATCTTCTGGCCAAATTTCAGAAATTTTCAAAATTTCATAATTATTATGTTCCTTTAAGAACGCTTCAATCTGCTCTTCATTTTCTTCTGTGAACATCGAACATGTTGCATAAACAAGACGGCCGCCTACTTTTACTTTATCCGCAACCCGTCCCAAAATTTCAGTCTGTGATTGTTTGATTTCATCCAAAGATGGCCCATAACTATACCACCTTAAATCTGGATTACGGCGCCAGGTCCCTGATGATGAACAAGGCGCATCAACCAAGACAACATCCATTGCATCTTTTTGACGGCGCAACCATTTACGGTTTTTTTCATCTTCTAATGAGCGCACTTCAATATTATGAACATCTGCTTTTTTATAACGACGACGCCCTTTTTCCAAACGGCGACTATCATTATCCAACGCAAAGATAATCCCTTTACCTTGCATCTCTGCGGCAAGGCCCAATGTTTTACCACCACCACCAGCGCAGAAATCCATGACACGCATGCCAGGCTCAACCCCGCAAATATGAGAAATAAGCTGTGATCCCTCATCCTGAATTTCAACAAATCCTTTATGAAACGCTTTTGTTGCACTCATGTAAGGCTTCCCTACCGTTCTTAAACCGACAGGTGAATAAGTCGTACGCGTTGTTTCAACTTCATCTTTCTTAAGCGAGTTTTGTGCCTGTTCAACATCGATCTTAATCGTATTCACACGCAAATCGAGCGGCGCAGAATCAAGCATTGCATTCATTTGCACCTCAAGCGTATCGCCGTATAAAGGCTTTAGCTTATCCAATGCCCATTCAGGACATTCGCAGCGCACTTCAACGGGCATTCCATCATGCGTTAAGCTTTTGCCTTCCAGCGCTTCCACCATTTTAGTTTCATTATCATTCAATGGCTCAGGGCAATATTGTTCATCTACAAAACGAATAGAGACATCATGCGCCGATAATCCATCGAGCACGATATAAGCCAGCACACGCGAACGCGGTGAAATCTCTAGTTCTACTTTATTAAGCCACCAGCCTAAACGCGCATGAGCGCGCATTGTGTTATAAACCAGCTCAACGATTGATTTACGATCCTTTGATCCGATGTAGCGTTTATGATGCAGGTAATCCCGAATGGTGTTATCCATCGGTGTTTTAGACGTTTCAATCCGCGTCATAATCTCGATCGCTGTTTGTATTCTTGCGCCGTCTCTCATTGTTCCATTATCCTTTTAAAGTCAGTATTGCGCCAATGCCAAGCAAAATAAGCCCTGACAACTTCGTCCAAGTCATAGGGCGCGCTATATCAGCAAGCACACCGTAATGGCTTAGTATGGCAGAAAATATTAATTGTCCAGCAATAAGCAACGCAACCATCGTCGCGACACCTAGATGAGGAACAGCATAAATTGCAGCGGTTACAAAAACCGCGCCTAATAATCCCCCCATAAACATCCACCATTTTAAACCTTCTGTATTAATAGGCGTTACACGTCCACTCATAAACATCGCTATAATGAGTAAGATAATGGTGCCCACCGCAAAAGAAATAAAAGACGCCCACACAGCATTATCAACATGATGGACGAGCCGTGCATTAATCAGTGGTTGCAAAGCTGTCATTGCGCCTGCGATAAAAATAATAATTGGGTAGAGTAAGACTATATTCATTTATCCAAAATCTCCTTTATATTCCGCCAAGCATAACACACTTCTTTGGCACGCGATGGTCCAAATTCAGTCATTTTTTTACCGACGCGTTGACCGCCCATAGCCTCATAAAACCCGCAGCCACGTTTGTTTTTATCCAACGCCCACAAACATAATGATTGGTGCTTTAACTCTTGTAAATTTTTCACTGCTTCAGATAACAGCGCTTTACCCACGCCCTGCCTAAAATAATCAGGATGTACGTATATGGCATATATTTCAGATGAATATAGTGGACGTATTTTTGACATACCTGCGGGCGGGTTTCTAAGCTGTCCAAAGCTGATAAAGCCAGCAGATTGGCTATCAACTGATAGTATCAGCTGTGTTGAATCATCCATTTCAAAAAATGTAACCCATTTTTCTTTGTACTGTTCTACGGTCTTGGCATCCAAAAACGCTTGATCAATAATCCCACTTTCCGCCGCCAATTTACTGGCAAGGTGAATGTGTGCCAAATCGGGAATGTCATTTTGTGTCGCTTGTCTTATCGTGTAGATCATCGTATTTGGAACTTTTTTGTTTCTTTCTTGTTTGTATCATTAACAAATTAAAACAAAAAGAAAGATTTATATTATGAATTCAGGAATATTGACCATCATTGCAGTAGCCCTTATAGCCATCGCAGGTATCTTATTTTACCAATCACAACAAAAATCACCTGCTGAAGAAGTGGCAGACAGTGTGAGCCAAGCTGCTCAAGATATCGGCGACGCCGCTACTGGCAATTAAACTAAACTAATATAAGGAGGTACTTTTATGAGTAATATAAAAACTTACGTTATCATTGCTTTGGTCGTCCTCGTTGGTGTTCTAGGGTTTACCCTAATGAGTTCGGAAGAACCAACTCGGCCAAATACCGCTTTGATTCAATCAGAAATAGACGAGGCTAAGGTACGCGCTATTCAAACGATAGACGCAACTGTTGAAGAAGCTGATCTTATTATAGTTGATAAAGTTCAAGCGGTGCCGCCTGCTACAAATGAAATAGCTGGTGAGACTATCGAAGAAGCCATCAACGACATAGACGAAATCGTTCAAGACGCCGTTGAAGATATTCAGGAAACTGCTGAAGAGGCGGCTGAAGAAGTGGGCGAAGAGGCTCGCTAAAACCTTTTAAGTTTCTGTTCTATAATTTGGAGCCTCGCGCGTAATCGTAATGTTATGTGCGTGGCTCTCTTTAAAGCCTGCACCTGTCATGCGAACAAACTGCGCTTTGGCTTTCATCTCGCTAATCGTCGCACATCCTGTGTAGCCCATAGAGGCACGTAAACCACCGACCATTTGGTGAATGATGTTACTGACGGGGCCTTTATAAGGAACGCGTCCTTCGATACCTTCGGGCACAAGCTTATTACTATCGGTCACATTACCTTGGAAATAACGCTCAGACGAGCCTTTTACCATCGCGCCAACAGACCCCATACCACGGTAAGATTTATACGAGCGCCCTTGGTAAAGAATAATCTCACCCGGTGCTTCGTCTGTCCCTGCAAAGGCAGAGCCCATCATCGCACAATCTGCACCAGCCGCGATGGCTTTTGCGTAATCACCTGAATATTTAATACCGCCATCAGCGATGACTGGAATACCATGCTTATGCGCCACTTCGGCAACATTCATGATTGCCGTTAATTGCGGTACACCCACACCTGCGACAACGCGTGTTGTACAGATTGACCCTGGACCAATACCTACTTTAACCGCATCTGCGCCCGCATCAATCAACGCTTTCGCGGCATCGCCTGTCGCAATATTACCCGCAACGATTTGAACTTTATCGCCTGTCATTTTCTTTATACGTGTCACCATATCAAGCACACCTTTTGAATGACCGTGCGCGGTATCAATAACGATCACATCAATTTCAGCCGCCGCCAAAGCTTCGGCGCGCGCAATGTTACTTTCACCTGTTCCAATCGCCGCACCAACACGCAGGCGATCTTGGCTGTCTTTACAAGCATTTGGGAAGGCGCGTGCTTTTTCGATATCTTTCACTGTGACCAAACCCGTACAGCGTTCTTGATCATCCACCACCAATAATTTTTCAATACGGTTCTGATGGAGTAATTTTTTAGCTTCGTGTTTATCAACACTGTTATAAACCTTCACCAAATTTTCTGATGTCATTAGCTCGCGCACAGGTTGCTCTGGGTTTTGTGCGAAACGGACATCACGATTGGTTAAAATACCAACCAGCTTACCAGTCGCTTCTTCCGTGACAGGAAAACCAGCAAAGCCGTAATGTTCCATCATTTGTAACGCTTCGGCCAATTTTGCATCTGGTGAAATTGTAATCGGATTAACGACCATACCAGATTCATAACGTTTTACTTTACGAACCGCATCGGCTTGGCGTTCAATATCCAAATTGCGGTGAATGATCCCAAGGCCGCCATTTTGCGCCATTGCTATTGCCATTTCCGCTTCGGTCACTGTATCCATTGCCGATGATAATAAAGGAATATTTAGGCTAATTGATTTTGTTAACTTGGTCTTTGTTTCAACCGCATCAGGTAAAACTGAGGAGGCCGCAGGGACGAGTAAAACATCGTCAAATGTCAGGGCTTCTTCTAAAATCTTTTGGGGAGCTTTTGTCATGGTGCAAATCCTAAGTTCTTATGTGGTTTGCAAGAGAGTTATAGCGTTTTAGGTTTAAATTGCAAGAAAATTTTGACTACCCTCTAAACCCTTGTGCGATAACAAAAGTTTCGGCGCTTTCTTTGCGGCTGGACGGGGGTTTGACGTGTTTTACGGTTTTAAAATCTTTTTTCATCATAGTGAGGATATCGTTACTGGTGCCGCCTTGGCGGGTTTTGGCAAGAAAAGTACCTTCTGGCTTTAGGACATCTTTGGCAAAATCATAAGCCAGTTCAACCAACATCATGATACGCAAGTGATCCGTATTTTTATGGCCGATTGTATTGGGTGCCATATCAGACAGAACAATATCAGCCTTTTGACCGTCCATCGCCGCAATCAATTTATCGGGAGCATCTTCGTCATTAAAATCCATTTCTAAGAACGTCACCCCAGGAAGCGGATCGACTTCGAGGATATCCAGTCCAATAACTTGGCAGCCTTTGTTCGCAGCCACTTGGCACCAACCGCCTGGAGCGCAACCCAAATCCACGACCAACATATCGGGTTCAAGCAGGTTCAATTTTTCATCTATCTCAAGAAGCTTGTAAGCGGCGCGGCCGCGGTAGCCATCCATTTGCGCCTTAGCAACATAAGGATCATTCAGTTGGCGTTTAAGCCATTTTGTTGAGGAGGTTTTACGCCCCTTCGCGCTTTTGACGTGTTCGGATTTCTCGCGCGTGGTGCGCTTTTTACTGCTCTTATTGGCGAAATTCTTTGGGGGTGTCTTTTTGGTCATAGCGTCATAATGACATTGTTACGAGTGATATACAAAACGCTAATATAAAAATTGAGATGCCGGCCGCCATGTAGACGAAGGAATTGCGTTCCTTTGACACATGCCCCAATAGCAAGAAGCCGAAAATAAAGAGGCCATATACGATGTAACCACGATACATGATCGGGAAATCCCATAATGGTAAAAATCCATCTGGATAGCCAAGCTCGTTAAAAAGCTCAACCTGTAGACGGAGGGCAATCATACAAAGAAGGATAAATAATGCCCCTTTGATTTTTTGGTGCTTTGCCAAGAAAATTAGGGCAAGCGGTATCCATAGGGCGTCTAGCCAATTTAAAGCAATATCAATCATGTTTTAAAACTTAAACGCTCATAGGGTGAAGTAATTTCAAATGCTGATAATAAAGACACGTACAGCAAATGAAAAGAGTGTTTTTTCATGCCTTGTAAAGCTTTGATATAATTACACAATATAGCGTCCTTTAGTTTGTTTGGTTCAAATTGAGGGGGTGGGGGCATTTTATTGAAAAATAAGCTCACTTTTACGCCGAATACGACCCCACATTTTAAGGAAGAAATAATGTAACGCTTTGATTTTAATAGCGAATAAACCATGACCTTACTTTTTTCGTTTAATTTTTCGGGCGGCTGGGGTATTTGGGTGAGTAAAGGCATAGAATAATATAGCATATTCAAGCATGAAATTAGGAATTATTCCCTATGTTTATGCCTAAAAATTTCGCCTTGGTTAAGTCATATTACGTCACTAATAATAATGAGATGAAAAAACACATGATGATACGTCTTCCTCTTTTTGCTCTTATCCTGTTATTCGGCCTTGCCCTGAAAGCAGAAGGCGCGCACGCACAGTCAATTATCCGCGATAGTGAGATTGAAGCCTATATGAGTGAATGGTTTGATCCGATATTTAAAGCCAACAATATGGATGCCTCGCAGGTAAACGTGATCTTGGTGCAAGATAGTGACGTTAATGCCTTTGTTGCAGGCGGATCGAACATTTTCTTTTATACGGGTCTTATTGAAAAAACGGACAACCCCGAAGAACTGATCGGCGTTATGGCACACGAATTAGGACATATTTCGGGTGGACATCTTATTCGCGGTCGAGAAGCGATGGAGCAAGCCTCGTATGAGAGTATATTAGGGACAATCATTGGTGTTGGCGCGGCCGTCGCCAGTGGCGATGCTGGCGCGGCAGGTGCAGGATCAATCGCAGGAAATTCCATAGCGCAACGCCGTTTCCTCGCCAAAACACGTACGTTTGAATCGAGCGCCGACCAAGCGGCGATTACATCAATGAAGCGCGCAGGGCTGAACCCCAAAGGAATGCTAACCTTTATGCAAAAATTGGAGGGGCAAGAATTGTTACCCGCCAGTCAGCAAAGTGAATATATCAGATCGCACCCCCTTACCCGTAATCGTATTAAATCCATTGAAACCAAGGTTGAGCAAAATACCCCTGCCAATGCCAGCAGTCCAGCGCATTGGGATGATCAACACGCCCGTATGAAAGCCAAGCTGATTGGGTATGTTCATCCAGAACGCGTATCGTGGGTTTATGATGTGTCGGATAAATCCATCCCTGCACAATATGCACGCGCAGTCGCCAATTATCGAATGGATAAGATTGATACCGCCCTGAGCCAGATTGATGCGTTAATAGCAGCAGAGCCAAAAAATGCGTATTTTTACGAGCTTAAAGGGCAAATGCTGACTGATTTTGGGCGCGTTCAAGACAGCCTGCCAGCCTTAAATAAAGCGGTGAAGTTAAAGCCAAATGATGGATTGCTTCGCACAGCGTTGGCGCATAGCATCATTGAAACATCACAGGATAATACAAATAGTTTAAATAAAGCCGTAGAGCACCTTAAGGCCGCCAGTATCGCCGAGCCGCGCTCTAGCCGTGTGCATCGCCTATTGGCGACAGCCTATGGCAGACAAGGCAATGATGCGTATGCACGATTGCATTTGGCAGAAGAGGCACTTTTGCAGAATAAAAAAGGATATGCCAAACAACAGGCACAAATAGCCTTAAAATCATTACCAAAAGGCAGCAGTGCCTCAATACGTGCCAATGATATTTTGCTTTTTGCAGATCGGAAATAAATCAACTTTGCGCTTATCAACGCGCTTGCGTTACAATATACTGTTATAACAATTTTACTCACCCCAAAGGAGAACCCCCCGTGTTTCGTTTTTTAACTCTTATCTTAATCAGCATCATTTCAATACCAGCACTCGCCATTGCAACATCCGCCAAGGCGCAAGAATTTACCGCCGCGCAAAAGGCTGAAATTGTAAAAATGTTTGATGCATATCTAGCCGAGAATGGTGAGAAAATTATTGATAGTGTTGATACCTATCAAAACAAACAAGCCGAAGCCGATAAGGTTGAAAGTGAGAAACTTGCCAAGACATTCTTAAAAGAATTGGAAGCAAAAGACAATTTACCAATGACAGGAAACCCAAAAGGCGACATCACGATGATCGAATTTTTCGATTATAACTGTGGGTATTGCCGTCGTGCGTTGGAAGAAATTGTTGATGTCTTAGAAGATGATAAAAATTTAAAAGTGATTTTCTTTGATATGCCGATCTTAGGCCCAGCGTCATTGGAAGCGTCAAAATGGTCATTGGCCGCACACAATCAAGACAAGTATTTTGAATATCACCAAGCGTTGTTAGAGCATAAGGGCCAAAAAACTGAAAATGTTTACAAGAAAATTGCCAATGATCTGAAGCTTGATTTCGATAAACTTAAAACAGATAAAGACAGTGATGAAATTGAAAAAACATTGAAGGAAAATGTTGCTGCGGCGCAAGCGATGAATATTCGTGGTACGCCAGGTTTTATTATCAACGGAAAGATCTTCCCTGGTTATATGCCAGCATCGCGTATTACTGAGATTTTAAAAAATGAACGTGCCGCACAAAAAGAATAATTCAAACTTAAGTTTTTAACATGAGATATCTATATTATTTTTCTGCTCTGCTTGTTGTTGTAGCGGGATTGTATAATTTATCAGGTATTGTTTATCTTAAATGGATTTATTTTCAGATTGAAAACCCTAAAGCCACCTTTCAAAAGGTTCAAGACGGCAATCAGACACTCGTCACTTTTACCAATTACAGTTGTGGTAATTGTAAGAAAATGAAGATGGTTGATGAAAATTTGGATGTTTTTTCAAACATAGCATACGTCGTGCGCCCTATCCTATTGCCCACCAATGAAGAAAGAGCAAAAGCGCAGCCCATTGCCCTAGAGAAACTGTCAGTTGCCGCGGGGTTGCAGGGAAAATTTGTTGAGATGCATAACTTTTTTATAAGCTATCCAGCCGCGATTATCCCAGAAGATATTATTCGTGAAACAGCCGAACTTTATGGCGTTGATTACGCGCAACTAACGCAAGACGCACAGGGTGAAAAAGTTGCAGAATATTTAAGTGATAATATCCGTGATTTACGATTACTCAATATTCAAACGATACCAAATTACGTGGTAGGAAAAAATATTTATACTGTGCGTGGCGCAGTACCGAGCCTGCAAGAATTTCGATCATTCGTAACACAAAGCCAATAAAAATTTAAAGGATCATAAAAATGAAAGATAAAAGATTACTTATTCCTGCACTATTTTTCTTAGTTGGATTTATCATTGCTTCGGTTCTTTATAACCCTGAGAAGAATTTAGAAGTGAAGCACGCGCAAGCTTTTGCGACGATGGAAAGTTCTAAAACAGCTGCGGCTTTTATGGTTTTTAATAACAAGACAAAACGTGACCGTACGTTGATTGGCGCGCAAAGCGATATTGCCGAGATCACAGAAATCCACGAGAATCTGATTGATCCCGATGATGGCAAGATGATGATGCGTAAAATTAAGACGTTAGAGTTGCCGTCAAAAAAGAAGGTGGCTTTGGAACCAAGCGGGTATCATATTATGTTCATTAAGATGAAACGTGTTTTAAAAGCGGGTGACACATTTCCGCTGACTTTAATGTTTGAAAATGGGGAAGAAAAAACTATTGATGTTAAGGTGACGCCCCCTGGTCAAATGCATCATTAAATTTACGAAAGCAGATCATGTCTAAAAATATTCTTATTTTATCTGGCCCAAATTTAAATTTATTGGGTACGCGCGAGCCGGAGATCTATGGTTATGATACATTGGCTGATGTTGAAGCGCTGTGCCGTGATACTGCGGCGCAATATGATATGAGTGTTGATTGCAGACAATCCAATCATGAGGGCGTGCTGGTTGATTGGATACAAGAAGCCATCAAAGAAGCCGATGCGGTTATTATTAATGCGGCGGCCTATACGCACACTTCTGTGGCGATCCATGATGCACTTAAGATGTTGAACTGTCCTATTGTTGAGGTTCATTTTTCTGACCCTGATACACGTGAAGAATTTAGACACCATTCGTACATCACGCCTGTCGCGCAAAAGGTCATCAAAGGCTTAGGGAAAGCGGGTTACGTCCAAGCCATTGAATTTGTTAAAGATAATATCTAAAAACATATCAACACATATCAATATGTTAAAGGTCTAGTTGTTTTGACTTTTATACCATTTTTCGTTACTAAGTACGTTCAATACTATTAATAACAACGGACTGTAATTTCTTATGAAAATTGATTCAAAAGCCATCAAACAACTTGCTAAACTGTTAGATGAAACAGGTTTAAACGAAATCGAAGTTGCCGAAGGCGAGCAAATGATACGTGTCAACAAAGGCGCGATGATCGCAGGGGCCACAGTGGCCGCCGCTGCGCCTTCAATGCCATCCGATCCAACTGTACCGCAAGCTGCGAATACAAGCGCGCCAGATACAGTGACAGGCGACCACCCAGGTGCGGTAACATCACCAATGGTGGGTACAGCATATGCATCACCAGAACCAAGCGCGCCAAATTTTGCTCCTAAAGGCTCTCAAGTGAGTGAAGGCGATACATTACTTATTATCGAAGCGATGAAAGTGATGAACCCAATCAAAGCGCACAAGAGCGGAACGGTCACACAAGTCTTATTTGAAAACGGACAGCCTATTGAGTTTGGCGATGTCCTGATGGTTATTGAGTAGGTTTCGCTTATGAGCGAGGTAATAATTCAACCCCTACACATGACACAGCACTTCGCAGATGCTTGCGGAAGCTGGAGTATGGATGCGTGGAGAACATACCCTATAAATGCAAATAACACATTAGCTCAAACTCAGAATCGGTACAGAGAAAAAGCGGGTGCACAACATGATAATAGCTTTCCTTTTACATGGGTTGCGTCCATTGATGGCAAAGCTGCGGGTATGGCATCCTTGATGCCAGAAGAGCACGATGATTTTCCTGAACTGACACCATGGTTAGGTATAATGTATGTGGCAGAGGAATTCAGACATAGAGGAATTGCAACATCTTTAATTAATACCGTTCATGACCGTGCAAAACAGTTAGGGCACAAAGAAATATTCCTATCAACGCCAGATGCTATGACATTATATAAGAAATCTGGCTACCGTACTATTAGTAATGGTATCAATGATCCATCAGGTAAATTAGATAGCATTTGTTTAATGAGAAGAGATTTATAAAATTATGTTTAAAAAGATACTTATTGCCAACCGTGGTGAAATTGCCCTTCGTATTATTCGCGCCTGTCGCGAGATGGGGATTCAATCCGTTGCAGTGCATTCTACCGCAGATGCGTCGTCTATGGCGGTACGTTTGGCCGATGAATCAGTTTGTATTGGCCCGCCGCAAAGTAAAGATAGTTATTTAAACATTCCTGCCATCTTAACAGCCGCGGCCGTTACAGGCGCGGACGCTATTCACCCGGGCTATGGCTTCCTATCTGAGAATGCTGAATTTGCGCACATGATTGAAGATCATGGCTTTACATTTATTGGACCGAAGGCCGAACATATTGAAAAAATGGGTGATAAAGTGACCGCGAAGAAGACAGTGATGTCACTTGGGCTTCCTGTTGTTCCAGGGTCACCCGGCGCGGTTGAAAGCGTTGAGCAAGGTTTAGAAATT
>JALZUF010000198.1 GCA_023301785.1 Alphaproteobacteria bacterium
GTTTTTGCCAAAAGGCTATTTAAACAATGTCTATTAAAGTTATAATATTATCTTGCTCTGCTAAAACATCGTGAGCGAAATAATTTTTATTTGCATCAGGGACAGTCTCTATCGGCGATGATTCTGTACTAACAAAATTTGCGATAGCAAGATCTTGAGAATCAGTACTCTGTAAAACATTATCCATACTAATTAAGATTTCAAGACTCTCTTCTGTATGCTCTTCATCATTGATATTTTTCAAATCACCCTGTGCAAAGATATCATTACCACCATCATGAGAATATAGATTATTCGGGCTGAACCCGTCTTCTAATAACGGATCATTAGCGTCCTTATCTTTAAGAAAAATATCATCATTGCCAGATGCCGTTACAATATTATTGAGACCAATCGCCATAATGGAATCAGGGGGAATGTAGGCAATTTCAACATCAAAAATAAGATCATTAAAATCTCCATCTCCCAAATTAGGGAAGTCTTCAAATCCAATGCGTAATATATTTGTATCACCCTCATTTATCAAACCTGAGATAGAGTGACCCTTACCATCGTAATTAAGTTGCGGATTACTTGTGTGATATATTGGACCAGTCAACTTAACGTCTGCTTCTTGCGTAGTATAAATTAAATCAATCGTTGAGGGGTCATCTGTAATTTTAGCAACACGCTCATCTTGCGTTCCAAAGCCGTAAACAAAATTTATATCGCCTCCATCAGAATTTATATTCTTATTGTAAGAATATCCATTCGCGATTAGAAAGAATTGAAGATCATTTTGAGTATCCGAATGCACAAAAGAAACCTGATGTCCCTTTTCAATACCGCGGGTATTGTGCGCTAATATATTTGCACTATGCATATATCCGTTTTCATCAACAACGTACTTGCCAAATATGTTTTTAAAACCAGTTTGAGGCTTGTCCATAGTGATGGTAACATAAGGTTTATAATCATGGTTCTTGAAGACTATCCCCTCAAAAGAGCTATCAACTTTATGCGCAGAATATCTTGACCACTCTGATAAAACAGGAAATGTTGGCGCGTCACGAAACTCGTGTTGAATAGCAGAAAAACCATTCGTATCAACACTATCATCTTGAGACGGCTCATAATTAAACGCCAACTCAGTTTCTTCTAAAATAATTTCAGTCATAAATTACACCCTTCAGCGTATTAATTTTATGTTAAATGACATATAAAGTCAAATAGTTGAAACTTTTATACTAATAAGGACACTCACTTACGTAAGTGCCCTTATTGTAGGGTTATTGATCAATGATGATTCAAATTAACTTACACATTATCTGAACCAAACATTATTCAACTATCCATCCTCACACATCAAGTCATCCCAGTTGTGAGAACTATGAAAGAAATTTGTAAGAAATTTGTAAGAAAATTTTTAATTGTTTTATTTCAACACTTTATAGGTCATATTTTTCTATATTAATAAATGTGTTATTCAACTCTCGATGGAAACTATGATAAAAGTCGCGTAAATTTTTTGCTATAACATCAAAATTATCTTCTATAGCTAGATTTTCAACATTTTTTGCTATAGCCGCAGAATGAGACATTCCAACCTGTCCCAAAATGGCAGTCAAATCGTGTGCAGCTTGGGAAATCGCGTTTAAATCATTAGAAAAGTAACCATCTTCTAAGACTACAACAAGCCGATTAGCTTCATTTTTACAGTTTTCTAGAAATTGGACAGTATATTCTACACCAAAATCTTCAATAATATTAATCATAGAGCCCGCAAGGCTTGAGTTTTCAGTCTGCCTCACTACATCTGATTTAGCCAACGCGTGTTTTTGAACCATTTTCAATAGAGCTTCTTTTTTATAAGGCTTAATCAAATAATCCGCCGCTCCAGCTGCGAGAGAATCTTCCAAACGTTTTTGATCAGTTGTCGCCGTCAGCGCGATAATAGGAAAACTATAAAAGCGTGATCCGTCCTCTTTTAATAATCTAATGGTACGAATTCCATCAATAACAGGCATATTTAGATCCATCAACACTATCGAAAAGTCACCTTGTGCTAAAAGCCGCATTGCCTCTAAACCGTTTGAAGCTGTCTCCATAGCGTGGCCAGACAAACCTATAATATTTTTAGCACTCTCGCGGTTGATAGCGTTGTCATCAACTAAGAGAATATTAAATTTTTCTAAACTATCTTCTTCATATATGGGATCATCACAAGCATCAGAGACATCTTCTATTATTAGTAAAGTGAAAGAAAAACAACTTCCCTTACCAATCTCGCTTTTCACGTTAACCTTACCATTCATCAGTTCCACTAATTGCGCTGAAATTGAAAGACCCAAACCACTACCCCCATAACGTCGCGCTATAGATGAATCCGCTTGGGAAAAACGTTGAAACAGTTTGTTCTTTTGATCTTCAGAAATACCAATGCCTGTATCTATTATATTAATCGTAATGTATTTTTTATCTTGAACATCCGCCCTTAAAATCACTTCACCAGAGTTTGTAAATTTAATAGCATTACTTAATAAATTAAGAATAATCTGGCGTACTCTATTCTCATCACCAAAAAACATTTGCGGTAAGTTAGGACTTAACTCTAATTTTATATCTAAATTTTTGTTCGTTGCACTTATAACCAGAATATTAAAAGTATTTTCTAAGAAATTTGGCAAATTAAAGCTTCTGTTTTCTAAAGTAATGTTACCTGTTTCAACTTGGTTTAAGTCTAAAATATCATTCAATGTATTTAAAAGAGTATTTGAACAACTGGCCATTGTCGTAAAATGACCCTCAATCACTTTAGAAACTTTCTGTGTTTTCAAAAACTCCATCGTATTAATAATACCATTTAATGGCGTCCTGATTTCATGAGACATGACTGATAAAAAGTCTGATTTAGCTTCATTTGCCTCTTGTGCCATCAAAGTGGCTTTCACTAACTCCTCATTACGCACAACCAGCAGCTCTGATGATTTATACAGCTTGTTCCCTATAAGGCCTGCAAACACTGTAAAGAGCAAGATACCCGACACAATGAAAGGACTTTCAATACTATTAAAATTTATCAGCGCAATTGATAAAGAAAAGAAAAGATAAAGCGCTAACGTTGCCTTCAGAATAAAATGGTTACTCGAACAAGATGTAATACAAAACCCAATAGACAGTATTATAAAAATATACCCAATAATATGATCAAAAAGATACGATGTCTGAATAGGCCAAAACAAAATAATTACAAATGGTAAAATGTAACAAATCTTATTTACAAAAATTTGAACTTCAAGTTGTTTTAATTTTGATGATGTATACATTTCAAAATTATTCAAAATTCTAAAACCATTCATATAAAACAATACAGATAATATTAATAAGGCAACAAACCCGTATAATTCAAATCCTGCTGGAGCACCAAAAGTATAAAAGCGTAAGCCAATAAAAATACTTGCTGTTACTGCCGGAATCCAAAATGTATTTTTTTGATTTTGAATAAAAAGAGAAAATAAACTTTGTTTTGTTTCAACGCTCTTCATAGCGGTACCCTACACCATGAACTGTTTTTATAATATTTGGTGCTTTAGGATCGACTTCAATCTTCTTACGGAGTTGTGACATATGCCAATCTACGGTTCTGCTCTCTGGCATAATATGTGCGCCCCAACAATAATCTATAAGCGTGTCTCGATGAACAACCTCATTCTTATTATCGAAGAGTAATTGTAAAATTTTTATATCGCGAAGACTCAGATCAATAACTTCGTCCTCTCGAACTGCACAAAGTTTACTAGGTGTGATTTCTAGTTCAGCAATTTGAAAAGTCTTTAGTACGCCTTTAGGGGTTGTTGCACTAGCCTGATTCTGTATTGCTAGCCTACGAATAATCGCGCGAATTCTTGCAACAACTTCTTTAGTGTCAAAAGGCTTAATAATATAATCGTCTGCGCCAATTTCTAGACCAGAAATTTTATCATCTATCTGGTCTTTAGACGTTATAAAAATAATAGGTGTTGTTTCATCATACAGACGAATTTCCTTACAAACCTCAAAACCCGATAAATCGGGCATCATAATATCCAGACAAACAAAATCAGGCTTATGTTCTTTATATTGCTCAATCGCAGCCTGCCCAGAATTTGCTTTTATAACCTCAAAGCCCTCTTTTTGCAGTAGGTCATTGAGGAAAGTAAGCATTACTTCATTATTATCAGCGATCAGAAATTTCATAAAACAAGTTTTAACATAGAATGGGCATGATCATAAATGCTTTTGTAATAGTTCAAATAAAGAGAAATGCATTATGAAAAAACAAAATCTGTTATTTGATATTAGACTTTTATAATCCTTTTCCTCTATGCTCCCCTGATGCTTCAATCTATTAACAATGACACTTCCCAATCTCCAAAAGAAATCCTATCAAACATTTTTGGATATGATGCCTTTCGTGGAGATCAAGAAGAAATCATAAATGATTTAATAACAGGACAAAGCTGCGGCGTTTTAATGCCCACAGGCAGCGGCAAATCCCTATGTTACCAAATTCCGTCCATATGCATGGAAGGAACAGGGATTATCGTTTCTCCTTTGATTGCTCTTATGAACGATCAGGTTTTAGCCTTACGTGAAGCTGGCGTTAAAGCCGCAGCCCTTCATTCAGGGTTAGAATATCAGGAACTTCAAGCAACCCTTAATGACTTACGTAACGGCGCGCTTGATTTGATTTATGTTGCGCCCGAACGTCTTGTGAATAGTAATTTTTTAGATATCTTAGACAACATTAAAATTGCCCTTTTTGCAATCGATGAGGCTCACTGTATATCTCAATGGGGTCATGATTTCAGGCCCGAATACAGGCAAGTCTCTTTACTAAGAACACGCTATCCCAATACACCTTGTATTGCCGTCACCGCAACGGCTGACCAGGCAACACGTAAGGATATTGTTGAAAGACTTTCGCTTCCTAAATTATATGTTGCGGGATTTGATCGCCCTAATATTACTTATTACGTGTCCATCAAAGATAATCCACGCACTCAACTTTTACGTTTTTTAAAAGCGCGCAACGATAATGAAAGCGGAATTGTTTACTGCCTCTCCCGTAAAAAAGTTGAAGACACAGCAAAATGGCTGACTGAACAAGGCTATAACGCTCTGCCCTATCACGCTCGCCTAGATTCCAAAGTGCGTGCAAATAATCAAGAACGATTTATCAAAGATGACGGCGTTATTATGGTTGCAACAATCGCTTTTGGAATGGGCATTGATAAGCCTGATGTGCGCTTTGTAGCGCACCTAGATTTACCTAAGAATATTGAAGCTTATTATCAAGAAACAGGCCGTGCAGGTCGCGACGGCTTACCATCTGTTGCTTGGATGGTATATGGGTTACAGGATTTAGCCCTACAGAGGCAAATGATCGAAGGGTCCGATTCACCGGGAGAACAAAAAAGAATTGAACGTCAAAAATTAACTGCGTTTTTAGGATATTGCGAAAGTGCAACCTGCCGCCGACAAGTCTTACTAAAATATTTTGATGACGATGGCGAACCATGTGGAAATTGCGATACCTGCCTGCATCCTCCAGAGACATTTGACGGCACGATCTCTGCCCAAAAAATATTATCCTGTATTCTACGTACAGGGCAAATGTTCGGTAGTGGTTATATAATTGATATTCTACTTGGAAAAACAAATGAGCGCATTGAACGTCAAGACCATCAATCCCTTAGTACCTTCGGTATTGGAACAGAGCACTCTACAAAAGAATGGCAAAGCTTAACACGTCAACTTGTAGCGCGTGGATTTCTATATGTTGATATGGAAGCCTACGGCGCAATAAAAATGACACAGCAAGGCGTTGACTTCATAAAAGAAAAGCCAGCATTACAAATGCGCTTAGATCCTAAGGCGATTGGAGGAACTTCCTCGCACTCTGGTACCAAGAGTGATCCCACAGCCATGCTTGAGAGCGATTCCGATCAAACATTATTCTTAGAATTAAAAGCCTTAAGAATAAGTATTGCTAAAGAAAACAACGTCCCTCCTTATGTAGTTTTCCATGATAAAACATTAATTGAAATGATCTTACTTAAACCATCAACCCTCAAAGCTATGAACGATGTTCCTGGCGTTGGAAAATCAAAACTGGACAAGTACGGTCAGCTTTTTCTAGAAAAGCTCAGAAGCTAGCACGCATTTAACGATATGAGCTGAACATTTTGATCATTTCGACTTTAAAAACCAAATAAATAAGTGACAAACTGCTGAGAATTGAGTTTATAGTTAGTGTTAGAATTTTTATTTAATAATTAGGCATAATGCCACCACCCTATAAAAAATGTGAAAAAATTGAACCAGCCCACACCTCAAAATTTAAAAGAAATAGTAGCCCATTGTAATAATTACAAAGGAGCAGTCACTAACCGTAGTCTTTTTCAACTTGTTACAACATTGAGCCTTCTTGTCGTCATGTGTGGCTTGATGTTCTTAAGCTTAGATTTACCTTACGTGGTTACAATCTTGTTGGCCTTTCCAACAGCAGGACTCATGGCAAGAATTTTTATTTTCCAACATGACTGTGGCCATAGGTCGTTTTTTACCTCACCCACAGCCAACGACTGGACAGGAAGAGCTTTAAGTATTTTAACTGTAATGCCTTACAGTTCTTGGAGACGTTCACACAATATGCATCACGCCGCTTCGGGGAATCTTGATCATTGCGGTGTCGGGGATATTGATGTGTTAACAGTAAAAGAATACCAAGCCCTATCAAAAGGAAAGCAATTTTTTTATAGATTATACCGCAACCCAATTACTCTATTATTGGTTGGAACACCGTTATATACTATGATTTTGCAACGTATACCTTATACGCAAGGAGCCTATTTTCGTGACAGCCATAAGACGCTATCACGCCGTTCAATATTCAAAAGCGTAATGCTGACAAATGTTTCTCTACTTGCATTCTATAGCTCCTTAGCGTTTGCAATCGGCCTTGTCCCCCTCCTCAGCATAGCCCTCCCAGTCCTCGTAATCACAGCATGGTTTTATGGGTGGGCATTTTTTGTCCAGCACCAGTTTGAAGATACTTATTGGGAAAAGCATGAAAGCTGGAACAGAATTGAAGCTGCTTTAATGGGTAGCTCTTATCTGGCTTTACCTAAAATTTTACAATGGTTTTCAGGTAATATTGGTATACATCACGTTCACCACGCTTGTAGTCAAATTCCTAACTATAAACTTCAAGAATGTATTGATGCTAAGCCAGAACTTAAAGAGCTCAATAAAATCAGCCTTATGCAAAGCTTGAAATGTCCCGGCCTAAAATTATGGGATGAAGATAAAAAACAACTCGTTTCTATCTAAAACTATTAGCCTTTAGGCGGAACAAAAATTTCTGGAACTTCGCTTGGTACACTTTCAAGGTAGACGCTTTGTGAAGGGAATGCGAAACTACTATTGGCCTCTTTCTCAACGATACGTTTAATTTCCATCGCAAAAGCTTCTTTAATTTCCAGCCAATCTCCCCAATTTGTTGTATTTGTAAAACAGTATACAAGCAAGTCTATTGAGCTATCGTTAAAGCTATCAACGCGCACAAAAGTGCTTACCTCATCAGCTTTTGCAAAGTCATCATTTTTTTCAAGATAGCTCATAATACCATCACGAATTATTTGTAATTGTGCGACATCCGTACCATAAGTCACTCCAATCTTCCATTTAATACGTCGGTGCGTCATACGAGAAAAATTAGTAACAACCGCATCGGATAAATTTGAATTAGGAGCGTGCACAGGCGCTTGATCAAAACGACGGATTTTAGTAGATCGAAAACCAATCTCCTCCACTGTGCCTTCCACAACACCATCCACTAATATCCACTCGCCTGGGTGAAAACGTTTTTCTGCAATAATGGTAATGCCACCAATTAGATTTTTGAATAAATCTTGCGCACCAAGTGCTACAGCGGCACCAAACAGGCCGAGACCGGCAAGTAACGGTCCAACTGCGATACCCCATATCTCTAAAATAATCGCCGAGCCAATAAAAAGAACAAGAACCTTAAGTGCCTTAAAAATCCACACCATCATTTCATGCGTTAAAATATTTTCTAATTTTTTTAGACCAAAGGATAAAGGCGTTAGCGTGCGGTGTAGAGCCCAAAAAATTGTAAACACAATGAGTGAGCGCTCTAGCCTCATAACAATATCATTAATGTCATCCGAAAAATCCATGTATTGCGTGGCAAAGAAAATACCAAGTATAATTGGGATAAATTTGACTGGGGGAACCAAGGCCTCAATGATTTTATCATCTAATGTATTCTTAGATTTTGTGGCCATACTTCGTAAATATTTAAGAACAAATTTGCTAAACAAACCACGGATTAGAAGAAACACACCAAAAATTAAAAGCGCGATTAAGATTTGCCCTATATCGACTCCCATAAATCCATGAGTCCAGACATCAATCACCATATGCTTGAAAGCTTCCAAATCTTTATTCATAATTTATGCACCCTTTTAATATTATTGCCTTTAATACAACGGTACTATCACATTTCCTCGCTTTACACATATAAAATTTATTGGAAATTTAAATTAAGGTATTGAAATAATTTAATCATTTTCAGGCTGGGAAAAAAGACTATTTGTTATTAAGATACGTTTGACCATCTTTATAGCAAAAGGAAAGCATTATGAAACTCTCAAGCCAAGCCCTAGAAGCATTAAAAAATAAAGAAGGCGTACTAACCCCGCAATATGATCGCTCACAAATAAAGGGCGGTATCATGCATATGAGTATTGGCGGATTTCATCGCTCACATCAGGCGGTCTATATCGACGATTTACTCTCACAAGGAAATAATCAATGGGGAATCTGTGCTGTTGGTTTGATGCCCCAAGACAAAGACAATATAGAAAAATTAAACGATCAAGATACCTTGTACACCGTATTAGAAAGAAATTCTAAATCAGACAAAGCACGTATCATAGGATCAATAATTGAGATTTTACACGCTCCTTCCTCTCCTGAAGCAGTGCTGAATCGATTATCCAATGAAGAGATAAAAATATTGTCTCTTACTGTCACGGAAAAAGGTTACTGCTACGATAGTAATAAAAACTTAGATCAGAAGAATGAATTAATTCAGCATGATTTAAAAAATATAAATGCACCTAAAACTGCTCTTGGTTATATTGTATCAGGACTTCAAAATAGAAAAAATAAAAACAAAAAGCCATTCACGGTCATGTCTTGCGATAACTTGCCTGGCAATGGGCATCTTACAAAAAAATTAGTTTTACAATTTTCAGAATTAATTGATTCTGATTTATCAAAGTGGATCAACGATAATGTTTCTTTTCCTAATTCAATGGTCGATAGAATTACACCCGTCACAACAGATAAAATTATAGATACAATTAAAACCCAATTTGATATTGAAGATAGCTGGCCAGTTGTTTGTGAAGATTACATCCAATGGATCCTAGAAGATAGCTTCTGTAACGACTGCCCACCCTTTGAAAGCGTTGAGATACAAATGGTTTCAGAAGTAGACCCTTATGAAAAAATGAAGGTCCGTCTTTTAAATGGCGCTCACTCTGCTCTTTCATATTTATCTTATTTGATGGGATACAGAGAAGTGGATACTGCGATGCAGGACCCATTAATTTCTAGGTTTGTGTGCGGTTATATGGACCACGATATCACACAAACGATACCTGACGTTCCTGGAATAAATTTAACAAATTATAAAAATATATTAATTAAAAGGTTTTCTAATCCTGCTATATCAGATCAGATTCAACGCTTAGCGGAAGACGGATCACAAAAAATACCAAATGCTATTATTCCTTGTATTGAACATAATATTAGTAATGGGAAGCCCAATAAATATATAATCATAGCTTTAGCAGCTTGGTTTAAATATCTTAGTGCCACTGATGAACAAGGAAATCAAATTGAAATAAAAGACCCCCTAGCGGATTTATTAATAAAAACAGCTCAATCAAATCCTATGCATTTGTTAGAGATTGAAGAAATCTTTGGAAATAAAATCATTAAAAATGAGGATTTTGTTCAAGGCCTCACACAGACGTTAAAAGCCCTAAGCGATAATGGAACAAGAGCAACTTTGGAATCCCTAATCCAAGATTAAGGCGCTCAATATAGAGCTTAATCTAGCAATTTTATATTAATCGCAGAAATCTTGCTATCTTCGGATAAAATTTCATAATTTAAACGTTGCCCAACTTCTACCGTTTCAATACCAGCCGCCTGTAAGGCTGAAATGTGCAGGTAAACATTTTCATCGCTATCATTGGGACGAATAAAGCCATAGCCCCTGTCTTCTTTAAATGAAATGATACTTCCTGTTAGCATGTGATGTTTCCTAGCATAGTTAAAATAATAATAAAAACAGACTTAAGGTGGTACTTATAGTCAAAGGTTAGCTGTTCTCCAAGGAGTATTTATTTTAGCTATTTGAAGTAATACTGGTTACTCCTACTTTCTATTCTTACCAAGGCGACTGCGTTGTTTTTTGGCTTTACTCTTCTGAAATGCATTATTAGGTTTCTTTTTAACCGCGGCTTTACGCTGTTGGATTTCTTTTTCAAGAGGTTGTAGCTTCAAAAGATCAGGAGTTTTTACTATCGGTATTTTAAACTTAATAACTTTTTCAACTAGATTTAAAAGCTTACCTTCTGTTTCATCACAAAATGAAATAGCCGTCCCTTTAGTGCCTGCACGTGCCGTACGGCCAATACGGTGCACATAACTTTCTGGTTCGGACGGCAGGTCATAATTTATAACATGACTAATGTTATCTACATCAATACCACGCGCGGCAATGTCAGTCGCAACTAAAGTTCTAATTTCACCTTTTTTAAATGCGTCTAATGCTTTTTGTCGAGCAGTTTGTGATTTGTTACCGTGAATAGCGGCGGTAGTAATGCCTTCATGTTCAAGCTCTTTGACAATACGATTTGCGCCATGCTTGGTTCGGCTAAAAATAATCGTCTTAGCGATATCTTCATTTTGAAGCAACGTCGCCAATAGCGCGCGTTTATGTTTTTTAGAAATTTTATAAACGCTTTGTTTTATTTTTCTGACAGTAACAACCTCTGGCGTGACATCAACCCTCTTAGGATCATTCAACAGGCTATTAGCCAACTTACTGATAGAACTAGGCATCGTCGCAGAAAAGAGCAGTGTTTGTCTTTTCTTTGGAATGTTCGCCATGATTTTTTTAATATCATTAATAAAGCCCATGTCTAACATACGGTCTGCTTCATCTAAAATTAAATGCGTCACCGATCCAAGATCAATATGGCCTTGTTGCATTAAGTCAAGCAACCGACCAGGCGTGGCAATAAGTAAATCAACCCCCTCGGACATTGCTTGAACTTGTTTTTTTTGTTTTACGCCGCCAAAAATAGTGGTCTGTCGTAACGAAAGATACTTCGCATATATTTCACAATTATCTGCAATTTGAATAGCGAGCTCTCTTGTCGGGGCAAGGACCAGTGCGCGCGTAGCACAAGGTTTAGGCGTACATGGTGTGGTAAACAAATGCTGTAAAGTTGGTAATGCAAATGCTGCCGTTTTACCCGTACCAGTTTGTGCAATGCCTAATAAATCTTGATTCTCAAGTAGAGAGGGAATAGCACTCAACTGAATTGGTGTAGGCGTCTGATAATTATTTTCATCCAGTGCGCGCGTGAGCTCTTCTATAAGGTCTAAATGGTGAAAACTAGTTATCGTCATAATATTTCCTTTTGCCTGTCATTGAAAACAAGATCAAGCGTTGCGCTACAAAACGCACGAAGGAGGTACAGTGATGTTTTTAGCTTCTTAAGACAGATACTGGCTTTTGATGTACGCCATCTTGTACCGTCACAAATGTTTATATCGTCGTTGTATGGTAAATATTGTAACTAGTCAAATGCTCTTAAATTTTAATCTCGTACAGTATTAAGAAGCACAATGACAAAGACAGGTTTATTTGATACCCCAAACAACAAGAGAAAAGATTTTTTACTATAATATGAAATATTGTCTATATTAACTTAGATACTCAATCAAGAGACCAAAATAATGAAAATAACTCAAGATCAAAACTGGATTCCCTGCACTGAACCTAAAATTGGCGACGTTCTTAAATGGAATGAACCTTTATGGGCGGCACCCAATAAACCACGTGGTAAGCCTGATAAAATAGGAGAGCAGGAAATAATTGCCCAATTAATGGCTACAAAAGATATCTGGGAATTTAAAGTGATAAGCGTTAAAAAAATATCTTCTGGTGACGCTGAATTAAAAGTGCAAGAAAATGACAATATTCGCCGGAAAAAATCCAGTATTGAAAAAGGTTCCTGTCACAAACTCATTAATTAATCATCAAATAGCTTCAAGCCAAAAACATATTAAAATAAAATTATATCTTTATATGACATAACATTCACAATCTGCATCTAAGAAGATATATAACTTCTACAGAGATCAGATAATAAACCAGTTACTAAGCCTTTTACGCATCGACATCTATATTTCTGCGTTTTTTCTATAAATTCTTAAATAAAGACTTGATTTAAAGAGGTTAAACCCATTATAAAGCATTGTCTTTAAGACTATTTCTATGCGTCCCGTTCGTCTAGGGGTCTAGGACACCGCCCTTTCACGGCGGCAACACGGGTTCAAATCCCGTACGGGACGCCAAGAACACTTCCAATAAATTCTCAAAACATCTAAAAAATCTTTATTTTGCAACGGTTTCAGGCGACTGTCTATCCATAACCTTCCCATACAATCTCATAACTTCTAGAGTTCTTGAGGGTATATCCTGAAATCACCCTCGCAGAAGCACGTGAAAAGCATCGTGTGGCTCATAAGATCGTATCACAAGGACAAGACCCCATTCAGCTTAAAAGAGAAGCTACTCCCAATATAGAGCAGGAGCAGGGCAATACTTTTGTTTTTAATCAATTACTTATATTTTTAATGTGGAGTCCGTTTTTCTTAAATATGATCGTTGTAATAGTCACCTTTTGATCGGAAAGCTTGCTTTTTCATATTTATTATGTAATCAGTTGGCTTTAAAAAGGTAGTTTATCGTGATTAATTCTATAAAATTAAGACAAGAAATGACGACGGGTAAGGAAGAACTTCTTAGTAATTTTCGTGATGGCGAGATTGATGCCTATACTTTGACACACAGCCTTAGTGACCTTGTCGATAAGAATGTAACAAAATTAGCCGATGAGCATTTTGGCGCTTTTAAGGATCACATTACTCTTGTTTATACAGGATCAAATGGTCGTCAAGAGGTGTGTCCTTATTCTGATCTGGATGTTTTTTTGCTCGTTGATGATCAATTTTCTGACTTAGAAACGCTTCCAGAAATGCATCCCGAGTTCGCGGATGCACTCGCAGCGTTTTATCGCGATTTAGATGACGCACGCTTTAATGGAAGAATATCTATATGGAACGCTGATGATCGTGCGAAAGGAGTTAAGGATGATCAGGAAACATGGACACAAACGATTGATCGTCGCAAAGGATGGGGCAGTGATAATCTATATGCAAACATGAATGAACGTTTGGCTAAAATTGGACATGATCATCGTGTAGCTTATATTCAGGCTAAATTTGATGAGTATGGCAAACGCCTGAATAAACAAGATACAGAAAATCACTCAACAGTCGAAGGAGGTGTAAACCTAGGCCGTTTTACAGTGATAGAACCTAACGTCAAAGATGGTTATGGCGGTTTACGCGGATATCAAACTGCGCAATGGGTATTAAACGAACTAAAGGGCGCTGATGGGTGTTCCCTAGTTGGATGTGGTGTTATTACACCAGAGGATGAAAAAGCTGTAGAAAATGCGCATAACTTTCTATTAACTATACGATGTCATTTACATGATTTGACCAAAAGAGAAGTAGATAATCTAGAATCTCATTATCAGCCAGAACTGTCTTCGCGTATGGGTTATAATGATGTCACACTGTTCATGAAGGATTATTTTCGTGCTACTCGTGAAATTTCTCATTATGCTAGAATGGTATGTTCGGAAATTGCAGAGCAAGTCGGTGTAAGGCCACCGGGTATTACGTCAGAAGAACAAGTTAGATTTAGATCCGACGAAATCAGCAATCCAATCCAAATCCTAAATTTATTCAAAGAGCATGCTGAGACTGGTAATGCAATCCATCATACAGCTATGCAAAAAGTACGAGAAAGTGGAGGTTTGATAACGAGTGAATTTATTCAAGATTCAGAGAACAATCGGATAATGCTTGATATACTTTCACATGAGGAGGCGGAAAGAACGTTGCGCCGGATGAATACGTTAGCTTTTTTACCGCGCTTTATTCCAGAACTTGAAAAAATTCGCGCACTTATTCAATTCAATCCGTATCACGCTTATACAGTTGATGACCACACGCTTGTAGCAATAGGAAATGTTACAGCACTAGCAAGACAAGAGCATGCTGGGTTATCTTCTTTTGCGAGCCGCATTGCCCAAGATTTGACGCAAGAAGATAGAGAAATATTATCCGTTGCGCTTTTGCTTCATGATGTTCATAAGGGCGATCAACCTGAAAATTTGAAATCTTATAATCGTGGTTTGGTAAAAAAGGTTGGAGCACGGCTAGGGCTTGAGGATGAAAATCTTGAAACTGCTGCGTGGTTGGCAGAAAACCATTTGTTATTAAAACATACGTCACGTTATGGAGATATAGAAAATTCAGAAGTGATTAAACATTTTGTTTCCAAGGTACCGGATATTAAACATCTTGAGCTTTTGAGAGTGATGACTTTGGCGGATACGTTGGCTTTAGGACCAGGTCGTTTAAAACATCATTCGGTTTTTAGAGCTGATTCTGTATATGAAAAAGCACGTAATATAATGTCTGGTTTGACCCTACAATATAATCGTGAATCATATGTACTGCCCGAAGATTATAAAGGAGGTGTACCTTATGTCAGCATCGTACCTAACAACGAAGTGAAAGCAGATATACTGACTGTAGTTACAAAAGATAAACCTTATCTTCTTGAAAATATGATGTCAAAATTGGAGGATAGCTCAACAAGCGTTCTTAATGCACGGGTGAGAACAATTCCGGATGGAAGCGAGTGTGCTGCCAATATATTTGTGATTCAAAATAGTAGAGGTTCGATGCACTCTAAAGAAGAAATAGATAAAATTCGTAAAGCCATTACGGAAGCTGTTGAGGAAGATGAACGTATCAAGGTCGAGCCAATTTCTGCACAACAAGCGCCTGAAAAAAACCCTAAGAACCATGTTTTTCCAGTCGAACCAAATGTTGAATTTTCAAATGAGTTATCTGATGTGTTTACGACTGTTGAAATTACCGCCCGAAATCGTCCTCATTTGCTTCACGGGTTGGCTGCAGTTTTTAATGATAAGAATATCAGTATTCAACATGCTTCTATTACGAGTGAAGGTAACCGTGCAGTTAATGTATTTCAAATCCATCGTGATGGTGGGCAGGTTTCTCGAGAGGACCAAACTACATTACATACTGCTTTGATGAAACAAATTAATGAACAATCTGCACTTAATGCCTGTTAAATTCCGCAAAATTTTATTTAACTCAAAAAACTTTTTTCTCTGTTACTCCATTATTTAAAATAATACAAACCCCAGTTCGAATACCATTTTCCTTGAATATTCTAGGAGCATATTTGGAGGCACAGTTGCAATAATCAACAAATATAGTTTTTTTATATCAGCAGTTTAGGTGTTTAATTGATATTCCCGTATGGTACCAGCAATATAATTCGGCGTTAAATGAGCATAAAGCCGCTCAGCAGTCCTCGTATTGGTATGACCTAACTGCCGAGCAATAATTTGCATTGGCCTCCCCTCATCCATAAGGACGACTATCTCGTTAGTGCGAATAACACACTACCTTCTTAATCATTAATTTTAAAAATTTCCTCTAATTTAGGCACAATACTCTGGTTGTATTCGATCGAATCATCAAGCTCTGCATCATCGAATAGATTATGCCACCTTTTAGCTTCTTTATGCATCGTACGTTCAACCTTAGCTGTAATTCGCTTTACTCTATCTTCAAGCTTTTGTTGTTCCTGTTCCATATTATCAATAGAAAACGGGCCTGCTCTAAATCTACGCTGTAAATCATTTTTCAGCTGCTCTTCTAGAATATTCTCGTACTTCTCAAGCGCTCTTTGCGTAATTTTAACATGCTCTTTTTCATGCTCTAAAATTTTGTGAAATATAGGTGTGCCCTTTTCAAATTTTGTACTGATATAAACAGTTGGCCTATAGTTCATTGTAATTTTAACTTTTTGAATCTGTAAGCAAGCCAATCCTTCATCTGTATATTTTTCAAAATAAAATTTTATATTATGCCTTAGAGACTGCTTTCCAACCGTTAAACCTTGAAATTCAGTGTTAATATGCCCTGCACCATACGGCGAATAAGCCCCCTTCCCAATACGATTGAGCTCTGCCGTTTTCTTCGAAAAATCATAACGCACATCGTCTTGCGCCGAAAAAACATCAATAAATAACGGTTTTTTTAGGTTACACTCAATCTGGCCTGCTGCAGGCTTCACATCTAAAGCCGAAAAATGCAAAAGACCGGCTGATACAAGCTCTAAACCAAACATAAAATTCTCCTAAGATAGTATAAAAAGCACTTTTACCTTGCCGCGTTCTTTGCTTTAACACAAGCATCCAGTACATCAGAATTTATTAACAGTGTAAGTAAACTAAAGACGATTTTATCCAAAAAATGACGGGTATATTTAGAGAAGTATATAAATTATCATTTAATTAATACCCATATCAGGGAAATTAGCACGAATAATATCTGCAACGTAATCTGGCGCCATATGCGCATAATGTCGCTCAGTTACCCTAGTGTCAGCATGGCCTAATTGTCTCGCTATAACCGGCATAGGAACCCCTTTCATAGCCAATTGACTTGCATGCGTATGTCGAAGGGTATGAAAACTAACACTTTTATTAATGTCGGCATCAACAAGGGCCTTTTTTAAAGGGCGCTGCTGGTGTGACCTCCCCCATTTTCTACCATCTTGCCGAGTAAAAACATAATCATCAGGTTCCTTATCAGCGCAGATGTCATTAAAGAATAAAGAGCCCTCTTTATTCAAAACCACATAACGCGCAGTACCACTTTTAGAAGGTTCAACATACAGCTTCATAATATCCATATTCAAATCACGCTTTCTTAATTTAGTTAACTCCCCATAACGGCATCCTGTATATAAAGCACCCCTAATCAGATTTTTTAACTCCTTGTTTGCAGCAGATACTAAGCTTTTAATTTCTAATAAATCTAAATACTCAGTTCGTGGCTTATCAACCTTCCTAAAAGGTTTTACTCGTTGCCAAGATTTATCATCATCTACTATACCATCATAGTAGGCTTTATTTAATATAGCTTTTAAGACGTTAAGAATTCGATTGGCCGTTGCTTTGCGTTGACGAAAATAATTTTCATTATCATTTTTATCCAAATATTTTTGAGGTTTGTTTTTTTTAGTTCTTTTTCGCCTTGGGGTAGTAACTAAAGCATCTTGCCATTCTCGTATTTGAATAGTTTGTAACTCAAAAATATTAATACGGCCTAAATTAGGTAAAATATGAGCATCAATTAAATATTGAGTTCTATCAAAGGATTTTCTATGAAGTTTGAACCAAATCAAATAATCTTTAGCTGCTTCACCTATTGTATAATTGCTTTCACTCATCTTAACACGACTGTCGCTCTACTTTAAAAACGCATCAAGTCATTTTTTAAAATTTAAAATACCAATTGCCCTACATATAATTTTTAAAACGCACTCTAAAATTACCTATAAGAGAATTACTGCTATTTCTGCGGGAAAAATCTAATTCTCTAGGTGCGCTTAATGGAGAGGACAATTAAAACCCCGGCTATTGCGGACCTCACAGGCTATTATTCTCTGAGTGCGGGAAACAAAAAACTTAATGGTGGTG
>JALZUF010000199.1 GCA_023301785.1 Alphaproteobacteria bacterium
ATTGGTGACCTTATTTATGGTGACCTTATTGGTGGTAGCGTAGGTATTGGAACCGCAGCTCCACTAGGGAGCCCTATGTGGGCTGGCTTTACCAAAGGCCCTAATAAGAATGTTGTTGTTAATTCTGCAACAAATAATGATCAAGTATCACTTTCCTTAGCCGTTAATGAGGGCGTTCAAAACCAACGTGCAAGTTTTGTTCTTGATGATCAAAATGATGAATGGGGATTAGTTCACACCTATAGTAACAGTACAGCAGCAAATTTTATTATTCGCAATAATGGTGAAGAAAGAATGAGAATTACTTCAAGTGGTAGTTATATTTTTGGTGATAATACAGCAAAAGAGACAATCGAATATTCAACAAACAGATTCCAGTTTCACACAGAAGGTGTTGACGAAGGTGACCTTTCAATCGGATTTTCTGGTAATGGTGCGAGCGGCAAAGCCGATTTAGATTTGTTCAGGTCACGCGGAACTGTTGCCGCAAAAACAGCCGTGCAAGATGGCGATTTTATATCGTCTATACGCTTTAGTGGGTATGACGGAAACAGCTATGAAAATAATGCTCAAATTGAAGCCGTTGTAGACGGCACAGTTTCAGATGGTAATGTCCCAATGGCAATTACGTTTAGGACAACTGCGGGCTCTGGTGCTTCAACTGAGCGCATGCGGATCACGCCTAATGGTGCCTTAAATATTAAAGGTCGCGCAGGTGCCGCACCAACATTTGCGGACTTAACCGATTTAGATGATGTTAATACAGCGGGCGTTTCAGGAAATGACTGTCTTAAATATAACAGCGGATCAGGCTTTTGGCAGGATTTGGCCTGTGGTTCAACATTTTCAGATGCGCGCCTTAAAGATATCCAAGGAGATTACGATAAAGGCTTAAGCGAAATCTTAGCGTTAAAAACTGTGGAATATAACTACAAGGCAGGTAATCCATTAAAGCTTAACTCTAGCGTTAATCATAAAGGTTTCATCGCTCAAGATGTACAAAAAATATTCCCTGAAGCCGTTGAAGAAAGTGACTCTGGATACCTTCGTTTCAATATGGATAGTATCAACGTTGCCATGGTAAACGCGGTTCAGGAATTAAAAGCAGAAAACGATACACTTCGTGATGAGCTTTCTGAATTAAAGAAAAGCAATGAGGAAATTCTAAAATCAATCGATGCCATTGGTGCAAAAGTTGGTCACTTTTCTGATCGCAACCAACCTTCGGTTGCTAGTATGGGATATGGAGCGCTTGGCTTTTTAATCGGATTTGGTTTATTATTTTTCTATACACGCCAATCAAAAACAGCGACTTAAGTTAAAGGCAAATTTATGAACTTCATCAAACGTTTTTCAAAACAGAAAATGAAATGCTTAAGCATTTCCGCCTTAGCTTTCGCATTTATTAGTATGCCATCTATTGCCCATGCCGCTTGCAGTAATCCAGCAGGCGTTGCGGGCGATATCATGTTTAATGATGACACAAATACCATGCAATATTGCAATGATGTCACTTGGACGCCAATGGGTGCCTATAATAAAATAAAAGGCCCTGCCGATGGTTTAGTCGGTTATTGGAAGTTGGACGAGACAAGCGGAACAGTCATTAAAGATTATGCTGGAAGCAATGATGGTACATGGGATGAAGGCGCCAGTGGTGACGATAATGTCGCCAACGATTCCACAAGTGCGAAAGTAGATCGTGGCTTAACTTTTGACTATACAAAAGATTGGATTACAACCAACTTGAGTGTTGGAGCGCTTCCGAACAAAACCTATTCTGGTTGGTTCTATTGGACGGCAGACAATGAATGGCAGACAATGATTTTGGAAGGCGAATCTTTTAGCAGCGATGGATATGTTGGTTTATCTACATCGGGTACAGACTCGAATAAAAGAATTAATTTATACCAATCATACGGCCCAACGGGAACCGCAAACTTATATTGTAGCTCTAATTATAGCCCGCCTTTAAATCAATGGATTCATGTTGCAGGTACTATTGATAAAGCAAATGATCTTGCGAAAATTTATATTAATGGTCTCCTTATTGAAACATGCAGTGATGGAATGCCTGGGAAAACTTTTTATGATCCTACTAATTTTAATATCACAATGTCATCGGCAGGCAATGGGGGCGGTGACCTAGGTGGTATTTTTTGGGGCAAAATGGATGATATACGTGTCTATAATCGCGCACTAACAAAAAAAGAAGTATTAGATTTATATGAAGCCACGAATTATGGAGAAACTGGCGCGGCCTTAACTGTACGTGGTCGTGGCGCAGCACCAGCAACATACACAGGATCAATGGAAGAGATGGTCGTATCTGGGAATTATGCCTATTTAGCTTCATATGCAGACCCCAATAACTATGAAAATGGTCTTCATGTTTTTGATATCAGTGACCCAGACAATCCTACACATGTTGGATTTACCTTTGTCTTTCAAAGAGAGATATCACCAACAAATGCACTAGACCGCTCAGAAACCATTCATATTAATAAAAATGATGCCGACTATCTGTATGTAATGGATAGTTCAACTTGTAGAACAATGGAGTTTCAGGCTGTGGATATAAGTGACCCTACAAATCCAACACCAACCAACCATGTATTAGGTGATGTTGGAGAGTCCTATTTTATTTTTGCGCATGCCAATATAGGAAACCAAGATGGAGATTTAATTTGGGGTGTAAGTGGCCATGAATGTGCTTCCCCTCCTGTACCTGCAGCTTCAACAACAAGGCCGGCTCTTTGGGCCGTTGATGTTTCTGACCCCGCTACGCCAGTAATAGCACATTGGCGTGCCCCTGCAGCTGGACTTGAACTTCATAATGTAGAATGGATCCATGTTGATGATGGTATCGCAGTCGTAACATTTAATACATCTTCTCCTAGAATTAATACTTATGATGTAAGTAATCCTGCTTCTATCACTCTACTTGATAGTTTTACTCACCCCAATATTCTTAACGCTCGTGAAGTTTGGCATGATGGGCAGTATGCTTATGTCATCGAAAAAATAAATGACTATCTTTTAGTTTTAGATATTTCAAATCCCTCTAGCATTTCATTGGTCGCCTCTGTTCCTATTGGAAACCAACCAGAACATTTACACAAAAAAGGTAATTATATTTATACCAACGGTCAACTTGATGACAGTATAGAAATTGTTGACGTTAGTGATCCCCCAAATGCGTTTGTCGCCCATGTTGTTAGCGACCCAAGCTTAGAGGAAGTGGATACCGTATATGTTTATGGTGATTATATTTATGGTGGCGTTCGCGGTGCGGGCGGCCTTGGTGTTACAGTTGTCAATGATATCGCCACCAATGATGGCTTATGCGTTGGCCCTGACGGCCAAAAAGGCGATATTATTTATAATGATACTAATCATGTCATGGAATATTGTAACGGCCAAAAATGGGTTGCTATGGGACCAATAGGTAACGGCGGAGCAGGCGGCTGCAGTAGCCCCAACAATGATGAAGGCACTATGATTTATAATACAGCATTCAATGTAATGCAGTATTGTGAAGGTGACGATTGGGTTGCTATCGGTAAGCCATAAAAGTTTAGGCGTTTTTCCAAATGGGATCTTTTATATCTTCAAGCATCTTCTCGTGCTCTGATTTTTCTTCTGCGCTTAATTCGAAATTTCTTGCCTCGCGGTAAGTACGCTCTACGTTTACAGATTTTGTTTCAGTTTTGTCCTTCTTGCTATCATCAAAGCCACCTAGAAGACCGCGTTGACGTCCGCCCAATAGCTCCAAATACACTTCCGCAAGTAATTCAGAATCAAGCAGCGCGCCGTGCAGCGTACGATTCGAATTATCAATATGAAAGCGTCGACAAAGCGCGTCCAAATTCGCAGGGCTACCAGGGAATTTTTTACGCGCAATCATAAGTGTATCTATAACGCGTTTATCATTAATTTTAGGAAAGCCTAATGTTTTAATTTCTGCATTCACAAATTTCATATCAAATGCCGCGTTGTGTGCAATCAATTTGGCATCATCACCTATGAAATCTAGAAAATCACCAACGATTTCTGCGAAAACAGGCTCATCTTTTAGCTTTTCTTCTGTTAAACCGTGAACGGCGGCGGCTTCTGCTGGAACATCGCGTTCAGGGTTAATGTATTGATGATACGTACGTCCCGTTGGTAAATGGTTTTCTAATTCAACACAGCCAATTTCAACAATCCTATCGCCTGTGGCAGGATCCATTCCTGTTGTTTCTGTATCAAAGACAATCTCACGCATCAGCGAAGCCTACTTCATCTAACCATTCATTTAAAAATAATGCCGTTTGCGCTTTTAAAGTTGGGAGATATTTCTGAGTTTCCTCTGCAACAGACTCTTTGGTCATGTCACCAGCCAAGAAAAAACTTTCGTGTTTATTGACCCACGCGTCGATTATTTTTTCATCTGCTTCGGGATGGCATTGAAAACCTAATGCGTTTTTACCATAGGAATATATCTGATTTTCAAATTGCGGCGATGTTGCCAGCAACGTTGCGCCTTTAGGGAAATCAAACGTATCTTGGTGCGCTTGTGTCATTTTAGTTTTTGATTTATCAAAATGTCTCACAACTGATTTAAGGCCTTTTTCTGTCACATCAAGCTCTCGCCATCCTGTTTCTTTATCTTGCTCGGCTTTATAGACCCTTGATCCCAAAGCATTGGCCATTAATTGTGCGCCCAAACATATGCCCAAAGTTGGCAAATCTTTGTCTATTCTACTTTTGATATACTCGACTTCATTTAACAAATAAGGGTGCTCTGCGCTCTCATAAACGCCCATAGGGCCACCTAAGATAACGGCTAAATCATATTGACTATCGTCTAGATCTTTAAGCTTATCCTCATAGCCCAAAATATAATCAAGTGTGAACCCACGTTCTTCTAGAACGCTTTTCATTGATCCCAGATCATCTTTTGTTTTATGGCATAAAATAAGGGCTTTCATCGTACGTCTTCCAATATATTTTTTAAGCAACCAAAAGTGTAGTGCATACCAAGACCTGTAGGAACAATAAAATCTGCCAAAGCGCATTTTTCTTTATCAGGCATTTGTGCGTCTAATATGGCATAGAATTTTTCTTCGCTCATATTGGGACGCTTAAGAACACGCGCGCGTTGTATAGCGTATGGCGCGCTAACAACAATCGTATAATCGACACGATTTTGGGCGTTTGTTTCAAAAAGAAGCGGAATGTCCAAAACAACGAAATCCTGTTGAAGGCGGCGACATTTTTGAATAAATCTTCCTTGTGCCTGTTGGACAATAGGATGTAAAATTTGCTCCAACCTCTCCTTAGCGTCAATGTCATTAAAGATTATGTTAGCTAAGGCAGCGCGCTTGATTGTGTGTGTTTTCTTATCCCACACATCAGGAAATGTTAATGCAACTTCTTCAAAGGCCTGACCATTTGGGGATAACGCATGATGAACAGCTTTATCTGAATTATGAATCTGGCAGCCCATTTTCTTAAGCATCAGCGCCGCCGTACTTTTCCCCATCCCAATAGATCCCGTCAATCCAAAAACAATCATTTTAAGATCAGACTTTCTAGCTCGGGCGTAACGCTTGGCATCGTGCCAGTCCAAGATTCAAACGCGGGGCGCGCCTGATGAAGTAACATTCCAATTCCCGTCACAATATCGTTGCCTCTATTTTTTGCCTGTATCAACAAATCAGTCATCAAAGGTGTGTAAACAATATCGGTTACTAATGCGGATTCATTTAAAGTATTTAAATCTATTTCTAAATTATGTTGACCAACCATGCCTAATGACGTGGTATTTACCAATAAATCTATATCGGATAAATAATTTTCTTTTTCATTCCAATCAATGACTTTAATTTTATTTTTGTCTAATTGGCTTAAAATTTCTGCCTTTTCTTTTGTTCTGTTCGTTAACAAAATTCCACTTACATTTTCGTTCAACAAACTATATAAAATCGCTCGTGACGCCCCGCCAGAACCAATTACCAGCACCTTTTTTCCTTGAAAATTATAGTCTGTTTTTTGTTTTATATTTTGAATAAAGCCATACGCATCCGTATTTTTTCCATACAATTTTTTATCTTTAATAATTACTGTATTAACAGCGCCAATATTTTTTGCTGTTTCATCAACTTCATCACACAAAGAAATAATTTTTTCTTTATATGGTACAGTCACATTAAATCCACCATACCCATCATCAACAAGTTTTTGAATATCGCTTTCGAAATTATCTGGATGGATTTCTATTTTATCGTAACTGCCTTTGATATTATATTTATCAAGCCAATATCCATGAATAATAGGACTCTTACTATGCTTAATCGGATAACCTATAACACCCGCTTTCATAACGTTACTCCTTCACTATCAAAGAATTTGACTAAGGGTAATAATGGCATACCTAATATTGTAAAATAATCACCTTTAATTTCTTCAAACAAACGCACACCAACACTTTCTAGCGCATAGCATCCAACACAATTTGTTAAATTATCGCCTGCTTTATTACAATATTCTTCGATAAATTCATCATCCAATTTTTTCATTTTTAATTCAGCTTGATCTGTAAAATTAAAAATTTCTTTTCCGTCTTTAAAAACAGAAACGGCAGATATTAGAAGGTGTGCTTGATTAGAAAATACTTTTAGACGCTCAATCGCTTCGTTTTTATTTTTTGCTTTTGAATAAATTTTATTTTTAAAAATCAATACTTGGTCAGAGCCAATAATATATTTTTCTTTATTTTTACTAGAAATAAATTTAGCTTTTTCTTGGGCTAAGATAAGAGGTATTTTTTCTAATTTTTCTTTTTCTAATTTTTCTATAATGGCTTCTTCATCAATATCCGCAGGCTTGCAATCATAGGAATACCCTGCATTTGAGAGCATTTCTTTTCTAGCGGCACTGTTTGATGCTAAGATAATGTTAGTCATTAAGATCTTTCAACTTGCCGCGGTGTCTTATCAGTAATGAGTAAATTTCTGCTGTTGTTTCTTCAACGGATTTTCGTGTTACATCAATCACCGGCCATTTGTGTTTTGAAAACAAGCGACGCGCTTTTTTAATTTCATCTTCTATTTGTTCTAAATCAAGATAATCATTCCCCGTATAATTCTTATTATTATCGTCGGCTTGCAAGCGAGAACGTCTTAAGTTTTCTAAACGTTTTGGACTTTCTGTTAGGCCTATAATAAGAGGCCCTTTAAAGTTCGCCACTTTTTCAGGAAATTCAACAAAGGGAACAAGTGGAATATTTCCAGCCTTAATACCACGCCGCGCTAAAAAAACGCACGTTGGTGTTTTGGATGTCCGCGAGACGCCAACCAAGATAACGTCGGCCTCTTCCAAACCATCTAAATTACGACCATCATCAAATGCCAGCGCATAATCCACCGCATCAATACGTTTGAAGTACGCATCATCTAAGGCGTGCTGTAAACCAGGAACACCTTGCGGTACCAAACCTAAGTATGATGACATACTGCGCAATATAGGGTCTAAAACTGGCATACAGGGCACATCCAGCGCGGCGCAAGCATTTTGTAGCTTACGCCTTAGTTTCTTATCAACGAATGTAAATAAAACGGGGCCTGGTTTGGCCTCAATATCAGCAATAGCCCGATCAAGCTGTACTTCTGAACGTATCATAGGCCAAAAGCGCTCGACCGGATTTATCGCCTCAAATTGCGACAGGGTTGCTCGTGCCAAGCCTTGCAAGGTTGTCCCCGTGGCATCGGACACCAAGTACATATTAAAATCGTGAATAGGGGCTTTGACCTTTTTTTCCATTCTGCATATTAACAGTTGAAAAGAATATCAATAAAGCGAAAAGACGAAGATTTTAGACTTAATTTTAAACGTTTATGAATTTACGAGCCAATTTAGCATCCTGAAATGGAATATTGCCCACGTACGTCACACTATTATCATAAACAATTTGGAATAAATGCGTATGATTAACCGTATCATTCAAATCATTAAAGAATGGGTCTTTGGCAACAGTATCGCCCAACCCATTAAGGTAACATACGCCATCAGGTAACAATGATAACAATTCAAACTCTGCTGACAGCGCGCTATGCTTACCAAAATTAACATTATTTTCTAAAATAATAGAATCCATTTGCTGTAGGCTTTCATGATCCAATGCATCTACACGCCCTTCGTCGACATACCATTGACGGAAAATATGCGCCATAGCCATGCCATTATATAACGCGGTTGGGTAACGCTCCATTATATTAATTAAGACACGTGCCATATCGCCATCATCAGATGCCAATACATCGCGCCAAACTTCACCATGATTGGCGCCGCGCAATTCCCACGCGATCATTATAAACACAGAATCTGTGTCTGCGGCACGTGCGCGTTCTAACATGAGCACCGCTTCTGGGGCATAGTTTTCTTCAAAAGCGCCCCATCTGTTTTCATGCCAAATATCACGCAAACCTTTGGATAAAATTGTGATGAGTAAATTTTGGTAATAAACTGATTTACCTATAGAGCAGGCATCCATGCCGAAATTATCGATATCAATAATCCTGTTTTCTACATCAAGATGAAAGCCGTCACTGTTGATATCAGATAAAGCAATTTTCCAGCCCGTTTCACGCGCTTCTTTGATTAAAGCTAAGGCCAATGGGCTGTCTGCCATGATGATTAACATCCATGACAATACATCTTTTTCGTCAGCAAAAGCGTACGGCTCGTTTCGTGGATATAAAAGTTCGCTAATTGAATAGGCACCATCATGTTGATAGTCATATTCTTTGATAAAGTGACCTTTATTGGATCTTTGAATAGATCGTGGACGAGACAAGGGTAAAAAACGGTCTGTACGCATTTCTAACTCCTCATCATAAAATGTTATGGTATCTCTATCGACGTTTCTTGAATTTAATGCTGACGATTTCTGCAGACTGAAGTCTGTCGGATTGATATGATCCGTGTTCATTTTGGTTGTCCTCTTTATTATTTATATGCTGATCGATGCCAGCAATTTTTATAACTTCTGAGGATTGCAACTCTTGTTCCGTTTCTTTGAAAGTCTGCTCAAACTTAATAAACCATAGGAAATTAGCGTTTGCGCGGTCTCTTACATCTGTGAATAAGGTATCGCTCATGATCATGTGAGCATATTTTGCTAGGTAGTTATTGCCGAATGGCTGCTCCCCTAATTTACAGATAAAGTTAACCAAAACTTTTTCGCTTTGATCGCTTTCTGTAAAGTCATAATTTTGATGATCTGCCATCATCATGTGAATAAGCTCTTTATCTTCAAAATTAGGACGCTCTGATAAAAACCATGTTTCGAATAAAGCACTTGCCGCTTTACCATCATTAAGCGTACGGAAGTCACTAATTGCTTCTCTGGCAAAGGCACGTCCTAAATCTGAAATAGATGAAGATTCAATACGTTGCCAAATCGTCTTATCACCACTTAATTTTAATTCCCAAGCCGCATGAATAATGGCCATGGCTAAATCTGCTTTTTGCGAACGATTTATTAAAATTGCTTGATCTGGGTGATACTGTAAGGGATTTGCAGCCGCACCATTATGATCTTGCCAACTATGACGTAATTCTTGAACCACAAGAAGAAATTTTTCAGCAATATCGATATCTGCTCTAACAAAAATGGTTTTAGCGTTAGCATCATAAGCACTATTTTCAACTTGGTTGCTTAAAATAATTTTAACACCATTATCTTGTGCTTGTTTGTATAATGCAGTTGCCATACGACTTTTTGAAATGAAAGCCTCTATATCTTTAAGCGTTGTTTGAACAACAGCGCTTTGACCCAAGGTCATATTGTCTGAATCTTCTTTAAATTGATCAAGACGTTGATTTTTTGTTAGAAAACATTCTTTAGAGACGGCGTCATAAGCGCTCATCTTATCTTTCATTGAGTTTATTTCACTAAGAAGGTCTTCTTCTGAAATTTCTGCACCATCCATAAAATAATCTTCGTCCAAAAGATAATCGTCTTCTGCATCAAAAGAATCTTCCATATAGAAAAAAGGTTGGTCACTAATAAGCGTACACTGCACTGGTTGCTTATTGTTTAAGCTGTACGCCATGCGAAATTTTTTGACTTTGTTTTGTTTATTACCATCACAGGCATTATCGATTATTTCGTTGCTCATTATCCCAGACCCCAAAAATCTTTTTTAAGATTATATTTTTTCAAGAGACAGAAAATCTCTCTGTTATATAAGTATGGCCTGAAAAGAATTAACGAATCCCTACCAAAAACAGATAAATGATCTATTTTTGTTAAAAAATTCTATGTGTTAACAAGGGGTTAAAAGATTGGTCGAAATAACAGTCAAATCAAAATATAATTACAAAATTATGGAATTTACTGATTAAGGCTGTCATCAATCACAGGCAGATCTTCAACAAGCATTTCTTGATTACTGAGTGTGACTTCGCCATTTTCTTTGACTTGAATATCAGATTCAAACAAAGAGTCTTTAAAAATAATGCTGCACGCCAAATGATAGATACCATCGGCACTTTCTTCTTTAAGGGAAAGTGGCACAATCATCTTAGAAATCGCCTTACGCCCTGCAGGGGATGGCTCTTCCTTCCATTTGATATCATCAACAGTATCAATAATATTAAAGCGGCCAAAACGGCCTCTTACGTAATGAAAAAAGAAACGTGCATATATAACGGCATTCGCAGCATTCAAGAAAATTGGTGCTTGGGCATTTAAACTGTAGATCGGCGCATTCGTACCATCTAAAACAGTAACGTCATTATTTGGATCGCCATCTTTTTGTACAATCGAGACTGAGCGCGATGGATGGGCACTTAAATCAGTAATTTCAAACAAGCTGTGTCCTGCATGAAACGGTAAAGCATGCTGTAATATTCTGATATTATTCGGCCCATAAGGACTTCCCTCTATGGATGCGTTCACATTTTTTAAGAATGGTAATGCTGTTCTAGGGTCAATACTGGTATAGGCATCTGAAAACATCGTAAATCAAACCTTTAATTTTTATCGATTAAGTAGTGTTACCTAAACGAATCGATTCGCAAAGGTGTAAATAATTTTAACATTTTATTTTCAATATTAAAGGATTGTTCTTATTTTATTCTTGTATGAAATTGTGCATGGTTTTTGTTTAAAATAGGGGAGTAAAAAATTGGGCTGTTTTATACTTTATTACAATTTTATTTTGATAGTTACACGGGCTGTGAAAAGGATAATTTTTTATAAAAAGAATAAAATTGAATTACCCTTTTAAATCCATTGTGAGCATAAAAGAACTTCCACTTATGTATGTGCATAAACCTATGGGTAAAAAGTAATCCCCGATTCACACAGCCCCTAATACTATCTACAACCCTTTTTTAATTCTTTTTATATTATTAGTTTTCTGCTTTGATACATTTCAATTCGAAAGCGAGAACTATGAATTTTTTAGAAACATTAGCCTACAAAAAAACAAACCGTGTCCCATTTTGGTTTATGCGTCAGGCAGGGCGTTACTTACCCGAATATCGTGAATTGAGAAAAGATGCTGGTGGGTTTTTAGATTTATTATATAACCCTGATCAAGCATCGGAAGTCACAATCCAGCCGATCAGAAGGTTTAACATGGATGCGGCTATTTTGTTTTCAGATATTTTGGTTATCCCACAGGCTTTGGGTCAGCCATTAAAATTTGTAACTGGCGAAGGGCCTAAGCTTGAAGCTTTGAAATCATTGGAAGATATTCAAAATCTTAACCCAAATATTATTCACGATACGTTAAATCCTATTTATGAAACTGTACGCCAAACCCGCTCAAAACTAGACTCAGAAGGGTTTACAGAAACTGCATTGATTGGTTTTGCAGGAGCGCCATGGACTGTGGCCTGTTATATGCTTGAGGGCGGTGGTAGTAAAAATGGCTTTCCGGAAACGAAGAAATGGATGACAGAGAACACAGATAGTTTTCAAATTTTGATTGATATCTTAGTTGTCAGTACGGCTGATTATTTAAAAAAGCAAATTGAAGCTGGTGTTCAAACAATTCAAATTTTTGATAGCTGGGCAGGATTGCTTAGTGCGTCTGAATTTCAAAAATGGGTTATTGACCCAACTAAAAAGATTATTGATCTTGTTCGCGCCGATTATCCAAATATCCCTGTAATTGGTTTTCCACGTCAGGCTGATAAATTATTTACTGAGTATACGGCACAGTTAGATATCCAAGGCGTGGGTATTGATTATGATTTGGATATCGAATGGGCACGTGATAATTTACAGCCTGAATTGGTAGTCCAAGGAAATTTAAACCCAGAAATTTTACTTAAAGGTGGAAACGATTTAGAAGTTCAGGCGAATAAGATATTAGAGAGTTTTTCTGATAAGCCATTTGTTTTCAATTTGGGTCACGGAATCATTAAAGAAACACCGATTGAGCATGTCGAAAAATTATGTGCTATCATTCGCCAATATTAATAATGGAAATATAAGATGTCCGATAAAAAAATTGCTGTTGTTTTATTAAATCTGGGTGGCCCAGATTCCAAGGAGAGCATTAAACCATTCTTGTTTAACTTTTTTATGGATAAGAATATTATCCGTGCGCCTATCTTTGTACGTTACTTCGTCGCTAAATTGATCTCTATTCGTCGCTCAAAACGCGAAGCAGGCGATAGTTATAAGGAATTGGGTGATAAATCACCGTTATTAGAGAATTCATCAAAACAGGCGGCTTTATTGGAAGAAAAGCTCAATACTCAAAATAATGGTAGTTACAAAACATTTATCTGTATGCGTTATTGGCATCCAATGTCCGAAGAGGTTGTAAAACAAGTACAGGATTGGGAGGCTGATGAAATTGTGATTTTACCGCTATACCCTCAGTTTTCGACGACAACGACACGCTCGTCGCTTCAGGAATGGAAAAAAGAGACATCTAAATTGGGTTTAGATTTACCGACGTCGACAATCTGTTGTTACCCGTGGGATGACGGATTTATTAATTCTTGCGCTAAAAATATCTTAGAAGTTTATAATAAGGCTAAAGAAGAGATAGGAGCTGTTCCGCGTATTCTACTTTCTGCGCATGGCTTGCCAGAGAAAATTATTGAAGAGGGTGACCCCTATCAATGGCAATGCGAACAAAGTGCCGAAGCTATCATTAAGGCGTTTTCAAAATTAAGCGGTATTGAAGATCCAGATTGGCAAATCTGTTATCAATCCCGTGTTGGTCCTCTTAAATGGATTGGCCCCTCAACGGAAGAAGCGCTTCAAAAAGCGGCAGATGATAAAGTGGGTGTTGTAATTTTACCCCACGCGTTCACACAAGAACACGTTGAAACGCTTGTTGAAATTGAAATTGAATATCGTGAGGAAGCGGAAAAAATGGGACTACATGATTTCTACCGTGTTCCAACCGTTGGTACTTCCGAAGATTTTATGAATGGCCTAACCAAACTCGTTCTTGATAATCAGGATAAAAAGAAAACTGTTTCGAATACGGGTGTACCATTATGCCCTAATGATTTTAAAGATTGCTGTATGCGTCAATCTAATTCATCAAAAGCAGCGTAAAGGAAAAATAAAATGTCACAAATTTTGCTTGAAAATTATCTTTGGATCAAAAGCCTTCATCTCATTGCAGTTATGTCATGGATGGCGGGTATGCTTTATTTACCGCGTCTGTACGTTTATCATGTTAGGGCAACGAAGGGGTCTGAGTTATCAGAGACCTTAAAAGAGATGGAGCGTAAACTTTTAAGGTTTATTATGAACCCTGCCATGATTATTACATGGATTTTTGGATTAATGATGATTTGGGCAAACCCAACTTTGATGCAACAAGGGTGGATGCATGGCAAATTACTACTTGTTATATTAATGTCCGTTCTTCACATGGTGTTTTCAAAATGGCGTAAAAACTTTGCGGCTGATGAAAATACTAAAAGTGAAAAATTTTACCGTTGGTGGAACGAAGCACCAACATTGCTAATGGTTATTATTGTTATCTTAGCCGTCGCAGAGCCTTTTTAGTGGATATGGAAGCCGTCTGAGGTTTTTAATTGTGCCTGTGTGCCATCTCTAACGTGTTGATAATACGCTATGGATTTTCTTAAATGATCTATTCCAAATGTAAAAAGTAAATCCACATCATCGTTAGCAGCACTGTAATTTGCGGCATCTTCGGCATTATCTCTTGATGTGTAAAATTCAGATTTTAAAGATCGTAGGCCTATTTCTTCTGGTTGCATATCTGTAGGTGCTCGTTTTTGATGCATCTCATGCTTGGCATCTATTCTTATAAGCAGATTATCCAAACTTTCTGCAATATGGGTTAAATCTTTGAAAGGAAGAACGTGTAGCTCGTCATCTAGTGAGGCTTTTAAATTATTCGCTTTATAGAAATCAGCGATGAAATTTAGGTACGCGGCAGCATTGTCGTCGGTCTCTTCGTAGCACACGCCAAAACCAGGGTCTCCACTTTCCTCGTCGCTGCCCCACTGAACTTCTACATTTTGAACGTTATAATGAATTCTAAGGATGTCTTCATATATACACCGTGCTATATGCATCGTCTGCGCAACTGCAGATTCTAGGGGATTTGGAGGATTTTCATCTGTATATCCGATATGTGTTATTTCAACCATAAGACCTTATTAAACAATTTTATTGCCATAATCAATTTATTTGTGATAATATTATTTTATAAAGATGCCTTGACTAAGGCAAAGTGTATGTGTATTAGTCAATTATCTTATTTAAGTTTTCACCAACAGATACATAGACTTTTGTGGTTAATTGAAACCAAAGCGACAAGTAAAAGGTTATCGCTTTAATTAAATAAGAAAATTCCAAATTTAATTATAAATATAAAATTATAGGACTTTCCATTCGCTCATTCTTCTAAATGAGATTTTTCAAAAAGAGATAAGATATGAATCTACAGGAACTTAAATCCCGTTCACCTTCCGAACTTTTGGCTTTTGCCGAAGAGCTGGATATCGAAAACTGCAATACAATGCGTAAACAAGATATGATGTTTGCCATTCTCAAAGAGCTTGCAGACCAAGGCGCGGCGATTGCGGGCGGTGGTGTATTAGAAGTTTTGCAAGATGGCTTTGGTTTCCTACGCTCTCCTGAAGAAAATTACCTCCCTGGACCAGATGATATCTATGTATCACCTTCTCAGGTGCGTCGTTTTGGTTTACGTACAGGTGATATTGTTGATGGTGAAATTCGTGCCCCTAAAGAATCTGAGCGTTATTTTGCGCTTTTAAAAGTAGGCAGCATTAATAATGAAGCGCCAGAAAAAATTCGCCACCGTATTAACTTCGATAACTTAACGCCGCTTTATCCAGATCGTAAGATCAACCTTGAGCGCGATCCGACTAAGAAAGCTTATACGCAACGCTTAATAGAATTAACGGCACCAATCGGTTTTGGTCAACGTTCATTGCTTGTTGCGCCGCCGCGTACAGGTAAAACGGTGATGTTGCAGAATATCGCTAGCTCAATCGCTGAAAATCACCCTGATGCTTATTTGATCGTTTTATTAATCGATGAACGTCCAGAGGAAGTTACAGATATGGCGCGTAGTGTGCGTGGTGAAGTGATCTCGTCTACATTTGATGAGCCTGCTTCAAGACACGTACAAGTTGCCGAAATGGTACTTGAAAAAGCAAAGCGCCTTGTTGAACATAAGCGCGATGTCATTATCTTGCTTGATTCTATTACACGTTTGGCGCGTGCGTATAATACCGTTGTGCCATCGTCAGGTAAAGTTCTTACAGGGGGTGTTGATGCCAATGCCTTGCAACGTCCAAAACGTTTCTTTGGTGCGGCGCGTAATGTTGAACAAGGTGGATCATTGACGATTATTGCCACAGCGTTGATCGAAACAGGGTCACGTATGGACGAAGTTATCTTTGAAGAATTTAAAGGAACTGGTAACTCTGAGATTGTTATGGATCGTAAGATCTCTGATAAACGTGTCTTCCCAGCGATTGATATTCAAAAATCTGGAACACGTAAAGAGGAGCTTCTGGTTGATAAAGACACGCTTCAAAAAATGTGGGTCTTGCGCCGTATTCTTAACCCTATGGGTACAGTCGATGCCGTTGAGTTCTTGCTTGGTAAGATGAAAGAAACGAAAAGCAACGATGAATTCTTTAATGGAATGAACCAATAATTTGAAAACGCTTCTCTTTTTCTTACTGCCATTTATTCCCGTATTGTTGGTGTACCTTCAATATAGCAGCAGTTACCTTGAAAAAGATCCTATCGAGGCTTTTAAGAAAAAATCGAACGGCCGCGTTGGTGGAATGTATATTGGATTTTTATTTTGTTTACCATCCATAGTTTCGCTTATGGATCCTAATTTTTCACTTTATAAATTTTCTGATGACCCAGCGTTTCGCTTGATTGGTCTATGGCCTATCGGCTTTTTTGTATCTTTATTTTTATATCACCGTTTTTTAAGTAGAATGTATATTATGTTTCCCAAGCAACGTGAGGTCGAAGGTTTTTGGCAAGTGATAAAAGATTCAGGGCAACTTATTATCTACGTACTATCAGTGACCGCAATGGGTTTTTGCCTTATTCAAATTAAATTTTTACAGCTTATTTAGCTTACGCCGCTAGCCGCATTTGTCTTTCCGTAGATCCTGTTGTTGCATAGCACGCCAATAGAAAATTTCGATCGCCTCCAACATAGCTTTCATCAATCTTATCAGCTTTGTGATATACCAGTGAACTTCCTTGGACGATTTCAAAATCTGCCGCTTGTTTAAAATGTGTTGTTGGCAGTCCTGCGCCAACAATGCTGCTTTGTATACCTTTCGTGACTCTTATTTCAAATGGTATATCTGCCGTTTTAGTTTGCACATACGTACCTGCTTTATCCGAAAGCATATATTCAGTTTCCTTTAAAAGACCGCTTGGCCTCTCGTTTTTATCTAAATTCATAGGCGCGGTGTCGCTCATCATAAATAAGAAGGCGTCTTCGTCTTTGGATGCAGTTATGGGCGCGTGGGCATGCCATTGCCCACCGACTTGTACTTTTCCTGCAAACAATGGCAATTGTCTGTATGTAATATAGGCTAAGTCATTTTTGGCGTTTGGGTTTGTCGCAAATTCTTCGTTGGCTATTTGTTGCAGGGCTGGTGCTAAATTTCCTAGTTCTTTTGGTAACCAATGTGTTGTTTCACCGGGTTTCTTAATCAGCCATCTTACAAAAAACGCACCGTCGTGGGTCAGTGTAGTTGTTAAGTTTTGTTGCTCTACGTATCCTACACTTCTGCTTGGCTCACCTACTCTTAAACGCTCTGGTGTAATTAGTCTGTCCGATAGTGAGCGTGGTTTATATTCTTTAACGGCTTTACTATTAGGTTCAAATGATACGTACGAGCCGCTGATGTTAGCGCCCGTTAGAAATGTTGAGGCATTGTATTCCCCAATTAATCGATCTTGAAGTAAGGTCAT